>DAIRSD010000604.1:0-2573 GCA_036804625.1 Aureliella sp.
GGAGAAGAAGAGCTGGCACCAGAGTGGGCAGCGGGCATTTAAGCCCCTGGGCATGAAGCCCGGCGGCAGTTTGGCTGATCCAGGCTAGCCTGCCTTTTGCCGTGGGTCTCTCATCTACCACCTGCCTGTCAGCTCATCCGTCGGTGATCGTTCACGGAGTTATCAGAATTGTCTGAGTAAGAACGGTGTTGGAGTGGGTTTGAACTCAAGTTTAAGTGCAAGTATAGACTCAAACTTAAACCTGAACTATTGATTAGCGACGCCTAATTCCGTCAACGCTTACTTCCGTCGGCTTGGGCGTAAAGTGCCTGAAACAATACCAGCACGATGCACAAGCGAGTGTGTGTCGAGTCCATAAACTGACTCTCTCGCTGGCGCGTCGGGCTGGTATTCTGGGTAGGTTTTCTTCTGGCGCTGGGCTTAGCGGCGCTGCGGTCTTTCCGCTGTATTCAACTAACAATTCAAAATTGACAAATGACAAATATGAAATATGAAATGTGAAATGTGAAGTCTCTCCCCTCTTGCTTCAACTCAGTCCAAATAGATCATCTGATTCAGATTCAGTGCGACCAGACACATTCCTCTTCTGGCTGCAGCATCGCTTAGCGTCTCTTGTACTTGCAATCTTTCTACCAAAGCTACCAGCTCAGCCACATCTTCGGGCATGGCCGTCACACCGGTAACCAGTTCCAAACATCGCTTGGCCTGACGCCAAAGATCATTACCTACCTCCCGTTGCAATCGCTCCAACAGCGACTGTGCCTGTTGCTGCATCCACTGACTGTTCAGCATCGTCAGCGATTGACCTGGCTGAACCGTGAGAAATCGAGCCTCACAACTACTGTCCGTCTCGGGAAAATCAAAGACGGAAAGCATCGGCACAGGCAATGACCGTTTTACGTGAATGTAGATACTACGTCGCGCTTGCTGATCAGGAGGTGACTTTTCCCAGTTGTTTCCCGGCTGGGACTGACTGGCAAGCACCTCGGCGGACAATTCCGGGTACATGGGCGGGCCGGCCTGCTGCAGATTTAGCTGACCTGAGATTTTCAAAACGCTGTCACGCACCTGCTCGGCACTCAGTCGCCTCAAGTTCTGCCGCCAGAAAAGTTGATTTGCAGGATCAGCACTGGCCGACGCTACGATCGACTGCGAACTGCGCTGGTACGTCGTTGATAGCAGTATTTGGCGCTGCAGTTGCTTGAGACTCCAGTCGCTGTTCATTAGTTCCACTGCCAAGAAATCCAGCAGTTCGCGATGAGTGGGTGGATCTCCCATCAAACCAAAATTATTCGGGCTGCGGACGATGCCACGGCCGAAGAAGTGCATCCAGACACGATTGACGATCACGCGAGCCGTTAACCAGTTGTCTTTGGACGATAGCCACTCAGCCAAGACCAATCGACGACCTGGCGATTTCCCATTGGAGGCAGGTTGCGGCATGACTGGATCGCCACCACCCAGAATTTCTGGAAAACTGGGATCTACCCTATCGCCCTGATTATGCGGACTGCCACGCAGCAACACATAAGTGGTCGGCGGCTGCGCGTGCAATTTGGCTAACCCAAGCGTAGTGGTTCGTGTGGGCAGTTTCGACTTGTCCGAATGCACCTGCGAAAGTTCACGCTGATAAGCCTGATAATTTTTCCATTGTGATTCATCCAGGTAGTCGCGCAATTTCTGCTGCAGGACCTGCTCACGTTCAGGACCTTCCGTCGCACGCTGATCAGGCGCAGACATCTTTTCGATCGCGACTTTTTCCAGCTTCTCCATTCGCCGTTTTAACTTGCGAATATTTGATTCGGCTTGGCGATGCTCATTGGCTGCTTCAGGGTAAAGATCCAATTGGTTATTGCCTACCTGGTCAGCGCGTGTCCCGTAGGTCGTGACATCGCGCATCAGAGCCAACATCGCGTAATAATCGCGCTGAGTGATAGGATCGATTTTGTGATCGTGACAACGCGCACACCCAAGCGTCAGTCCCAGGAAAGCTTGCCCCACGGTGCTGACCAAATCATCAAATTCGTCGAACTGAGCCTGCAGGGGATCTGCCGGTTCGTCATCCCAAATTCCAAGGCGGTAAAATGCCGTAGCGATCAGGCTATCCGTACTTGGGGACTGAACTTCGTCACCAGCAATCTGGTGTCGGACAAATTCATCGTAGGGACGATCGCTGTTAAACGAACCGATCACATAGTCGCGATACATCCAAGCATTTGGCTTGGGGTTATCGCGTTCATAACTGTTGGATTCCGCATAACGCACCACATCCAGCCACATTCTCGCCCATTTTTCCCCCAGCGCTGGATCGGCCAATAGCTGATCGACCAATCGAGTGTAACGATCCTGGCTCCACTGGCTTGTCCAGTACTTGAGTTGCTCGGGGGACGGAGGTAAGCCGGTTACATCCAAAAAAACTCGCCGCACCAAACTGACCGGATCGGCTGACCCAGACCAGGCAACTCCGGCCAGTTCCAGTTTCTGAAAGACAAAAAGATCCAGAGGCTGTTGTGCCTGCTGCCAGTTCTGGACGACCGGAAGTTGGGGCTGGCTAATCGGTCCAAAGGCCCAGT
>DAIRSD010000605.1:0-2560 GCA_036804625.1 Aureliella sp.
GGCTTAGCGATCGAATCAGAGAGAAGCGATCCGCCCGTGCAGCCAATCGTGGCAGGAGTTCACAAATCTCGATGCCAGAAACATTGGTGCCCGTGGGCCGAAATTCACCGCGATACTCAAGCGGTGCCTCAGGCTTCATATCGAAAGTTTCCAAGTGACTAGGGCCCCCCCACAGCCACAAGACGATCATCGACTTGTCGGATGAAACGGGGGAAGACTCTGAGCCCAGCGCTTGGGATCGCAGTAGCTCTGGCAAAGTAAGTCCCACGGCACCTGTGCGCAGAAAGCTGCGACGTGGCAAAGTGCCAGGGCAGCGAAGGACACTTCCGCTGACCTCACGCGCTGTCGGACTTGGCTTCAGCCCCATCGATGATCTCCTTGCAGTAGGTTTAGCAGAAACTGAACTGTGCAGAACAGATGTTGATTGTAAGTTGAGGTATAGCACAAGCCCAAAAAATCAACAAAGATGCTTAACTATCTGATCGTGCCCTTAAGACAAGCTCCTTGTACGTCTTTCGTAGCGATGGGTGCAAAAATCTGGCAAAGGAGCTGTCCAACTGCCTAATTACTATTAACTCAACGACATCAGCGAAGTCTTTATGAGTTCTCCTCAAGCTTCCCAATCCCGATGCGATTTTCATTTCAATTAGGCGGGAAAGTTTTACGACATTCAATCCCTCGCGCTGCTCAACATTCAATTCACCGATCGGCTCCGGAATCACAACGTCTGAATCTTTACCCGCTTTAGCCCCTGCCATCAGAAGTTGAACTGCCACACCACTGGGACTGAGAAACTCTTTATTAGCAACGTTCCAAACAAAGCCCTCGTTATTGAACAATTCTTTAATTCGGACAGAATCTTTATGAATCACAATCAGATCAATGTCCGTCGTATTTCTTTGGTAGCCATGCAAACAAACCGCCACTCCGCCGCAGATGGAATGTGGGACTTGTGCGTCTTGAAGCATTTTATGGCATCTTACCGCAATCTCCCATAACGATTGGTTCCCAAGCATCGTATACACCTGTTGGGCTAATACCATGAAATCATTCTCCTTTGCATGTCCAGTATAACCAAATTTAGCAGGTCACGTCAGAAGAAATCGATCTCATCGATCTATTTGCAGGCAAGAAGCGGTTCAACTTCTTATGGTTGTCATGCAAGCCTAGCCTACCTGACTCTTAAAACTCCATGGCGTTCAACTCAAGCCAACGCTCTTCGGCCATGCCAATTTCCATCTCCAAAGATTGGATTTCACGATTGAGTCGCTCGGCCTCGTTGGCATCACTGGTCCGTACCAATTGATCGTTCAGCTCGGTTCGCTGTTGATCCAACAACTTAATCTTCTTGCTAAGCGTCTTCATTTCTTTCTCCGCTGATTTTGCGTCCAGCGGTCTAGCAGCTGTCGATACTGGAACTGCAGCGGGCTTAGAAGAACGCTTGGTAGGCATGCGTGCTCTTTCACCCTCTTCGATTTCGCGATTGATGTAGTAGAGATAGCCGTCGTAACCACCTTCGTAGGCACGAGCTGTGCCATCACGGACTTCGATGATATGGGTGGCCACCAGACTGAGAAAATGACGATCATGGCTAGTTAGAAGGACGGTTCCTTTGTAATCGTTAAGCGCTTGAGCAAGGGACTCGACGGTTTCAACATCCAAATGGTTGCCGGGTTCATCGAGCACAAGCACGTTGTAGGTTCCCAGGAGCAGACCCGCCATACAAAGTCGAGCCCTTTCACCACCGGATAGGACCTGAACCTTTTTGCGTACGTGGTCGCCTCGAAAGAGCATCGAACCGGCTACGGTCAAGATTTGTTGAGTGGTTGTTCCTGGCGTTGACTTGTCCTCCAGATACTCGAGTACAGTTTGTTTTGGTTCTAGAGCGCTGTAAACATGCTGTGCGTACACTCCTATATCGCAGTGGTGTCCCCATTTAACGCTGCCATCAATGGTATCTAGGGAACCCACCAATGTGCGAAGCAATGTGGTCTTTCCCTGACCGTTATCGCCAACTATGGCTACTCGTTGACCATGCTCAACTTCTAAGACGATTCCTGAGGCCACTGTCCTTTCGGGATAGCCAATCGCCAAATCGATCATACGCACAGCAGGCCCTTTACGTGGTTGAACCACTGGAGCACGAATAGCGGCAGTCGGAAGATTCTCTTCGATGTCTATTGTCTGAAGTCGCTCGAGCTGCTTACCTTTGGAGCGAGCCAACGTTGCCGTGCTAGCGCGGGCTTTATTCTTGTCGATGAAATTCTGTAGATGCTTTTGCTTAGCGATTATCGCCGCATTGGATCGCTCGGTGTGCTCACGCTGCTCGGCCGCAAAGTTCAGGTATGCATCGATCTTTCCTGGAAACATGGTCAGTTTGCCACGAGCCAGATCCAGCGTATGATCACAAGTGGCCTGAAGGAACGATCGATCGTGTGACACGATAAGCGCTGCCCTATCGAAGCTACACAAAAAGTGCTCCAGTAGAATTTGTGTGCGGATGTCAAGGAAGTTAGTTGGCTCGTCTAAGATCAGCAGATTAGGATCTTTCAGCAGCAGT
>DAIRSD010000606.1:0-2558 GCA_036804625.1 Aureliella sp.
CGTAACCACCGTCTGGCGACGGTAGCTACGGTAAAATTGCAACTGCTGCTCGCCCGATTACCAGTTTAGTTCGCGTCTGGCCGTATTTTCAAGATTGCCAAAGAATTAATTGGCTGGTGGTGCAGTCGCCTCAGACGAATTTGACGGCGCAGAAGTGTCAGCAGCATCTGGCAAACCGCTAGCAGGAGCATTGGCACCCGCTGCAGTAGCGACCACGCGACCTTCCATCAGCTCGCGAGCTTTCGGCAACAGAGCCTCCTTGGCCTTAGCCAGAATCTCTCGATAGCGTTTCTTGTCCTCCTCTTTCAGCGCACTACCATCCGATGCTAACAACTGAAGCTGGAAAAGTGGACCAATCGACCTCTGGAAAACGCCTTTATTGAAGAATGTGGTCAGCGAGAAAACTTCGATTCGCTCAGCCGATTGACCTTCGCTGTTAAACTCGGTAAACAACAAATAAGAGTCCTCGCCAAACATATCTTTCAAACTGACTTCACTGGTATATTGCGGTAAACCGTTGCTAGTACTTTCAAGCTGGAGAATCTCACCTATCACGGTTGAGCCAGTTGAAATGTAACAGACCTCAAGAGGGTGAAACACTGAGAACAAAAAGTCAAATGATATTACGATTTCACGCGATTGATCTTGGAACATCCAAGTTGCCGAATGAGCGCCGAACATACTGTTCGTTTCGCGGTGGGATACTTGGAAATCTTTCAACTTCATACCGCCAAGATCTGCTGGCAAGTTATCGGCAGAAAGTGCCAAATCAACATCACCCCGATCAAACAGCTTTGGACCCTGAATTTTATTGGCACCAAATCCCAGAACAGGCCCAGCCGTCATGGCGGCCGCTCCTAGAAAAATTAACATGGCTGCGCCAGACAATATCCATTGCAAAGCGGCGGGACGTCTTGCCCCTGCAGGCGTTTCAACCACAGATGCATCGTCACTAGCTAATTTCTTTTTCAGCGCCGCGGCTTCATCCATATCTGAATCTGGCCATGATACCACAACATTATACAGCCAGTGCGCCCAGTCGGTATTCACATCACTGCCCGGCAGTGGACTAAACAACCGAGTTAGCGCTTCCATCATGGACAACAAACCGCCAAAAGCCAAGGCAAAGATCACGAGTCCAAGCGCTGTGTGCTGCCAACCTTCCGTCAAATTCAGATCCCAGTTGTTGTACAGATAGGCCAACGTGTACAAGCGCAAAACATTGCCGAACCAGGCCCACAACGGAACCGCCGCCAGCGTCAACAAACTGACTACCAGTCCGCGCTGTTGCCAAACGCACAACATAATCGCGACCGCCATCAGCGCGTAGAAACTATCTACTCCACTACAGGCCTCTTCGACAAACAATTTACCCGGCTTGATCTCGATGACGTTCCCCGTTGCCAAATGCGGAATTGAGGTCAGGTCCAGCAGTGCGCTGGCAGAAGATGACGATCGAGCCTGCAAACCGTGAATTAGCTGCTGGTCCAAGGTAACGGGCAATCGAACTGTAACTGCCAGCAGAAAGATCCACGCGAAGCAATGATACCAAGGGTTCTTGAGCCGTAACAACATCCAGCTTAACACCAAGCCAATAGCCGAAATCTGCGCCAGTTTTCCGTAGCTCATCAGCGCCGCTAGTATGGTCAGAGTGACAGTAAAGGTAAGCCCAAGGGCCCCCAAATACCATCGCCAACGATGCGCTGAACCGCCAAGTTCACCTCGCATCAGAAGTATGCCAACAAACGCTGCCCATGCTAATGGGAAAAACTGGTAGTGCTTCATGTACCAAAGTGCACGAGCCTCGGCATACACCAAAGGCAAAAGTCCGATCAATCCGCAGATCAACACCCAATCAAGAGGCGACCCCTTCAAAAACCCGCGCCAGCGATCAGCGAAGGGTCGCTGCTGAGCAGCTTCAATAGGAAACTCTGGATGAACGGTACTCATTTTTTATGCTCCGCAGATCAACAACTGCTAATAGTTTATCTTTACTGAACCCCAATCAGCCGCAGTGCGTTAGCACCCGGTTTTCGCACGAACCGGACGCTAACGCGTTCCGGCTGATACAGGCGATGATGGTTCAATTGGATGAAAACGGAATTCTGACGAATCCCGCCATAAGACGGGAATTCTGGCGAATCCCACAACGTTATCATTGTCCTCGAATCCTGGCAATTGGCAACAGCGCGGCGATATGCCCGAATAAACATCGCCAGGGATCAGGCCTTCCCGCTTGATACAATCTTCACAATCCGATCAATCTGGCTGGGCTGAAGCGAGCTTCCGCTGGGCAAACAGAGCCCCAATTGGAAAATTTTCTCGCAAACTTCCCCCCCTCGGCTGCGGCAGCCGCGAAAAATGGGCTGGCAGTGCATTGGCTTCCAGGCTGGCCGCGACTCGATCTGCTCGCTTTCCAGCTCCAGTCTAATCGCTTCACGGTCTCGGCCATGCTTATCGGGGTCGATTAGGGCTACGGTCAGCCAACGAGTCGACATGCCGCCGGGAATTTCTGGCATGAACTGGATTCCAGGGCTATCCTTCAGCAAATCCTGATA
>DAIRSD010000607.1:0-2552 GCA_036804625.1 Aureliella sp.
AGACCGTTGCTACTCGGATCGTGTAAGTCGAGTACGAGTACCGCCGATGGCTGAGCACGAGTACGAAAATACTGGTTTTCTCATCACTACCAAATCGATTCAAGCGGAAATAGCGCAACTTCAAAACGCGCCAGCGAGTGTGTTTAGGAGTTTCGTACCAGTAGTTTAGGTTTAGGTTTAAGTTTAGGTTTAAGTTCAAGTTTAAACTTAAACTTAAGCTTAAACCCACTCCAACACCGTCCTTACTCAGACAACTCTACTAACTCCGTGAACGTTTACTAAATTTCCTAGTCATTTTGCCAGCGGCCTCTGTCAGAACTTCGGAGCGGTCAGAAACAAGTCACACGGGGTGTGCCTGCTACTTTGGTTTTCTAATGCTTTCAATTTTTGGCAAGATAGGCTTGGGAGGTGGGCTATGGCGCATGTACGGAAAGTTCTCATCATTCCGTTGGTAACGAATCGATCAATTGTTCCGTACCAACGTAACGGTAATTTCTCGTTAGGCACGGAGCTTGTTCGCCATGAATGGCTATAAATTGCTTTTGGCACTTTTGGGAGCGACTTCTACTGGCATGGTTCAAGCCGGAGATTGTGACACCTGCCAGGTCCCTAACCGAGCGACAAGTACTTCCGCTTGTTGTGACGATTCGGGCTTGCTGGATGTGATTGATCAAGTTGCTGGTCGCGTCCATTCCGAGCTGCGAGTTCTGTCTGGCTCTCGAAGTTTTGGCAAGAGCCCTCTGCTTTGTGATCACGGATGTGACACTCTGATTGGTCATGAAGCGGTACATGCCCATGACCCCTGGGATTGTCCAAACTGTCATGGTGGCGACGGAGCTGAAATGGGTGAAACGACGGTGATCGACGATGGAACAGGGCAGTCCACGGCACCATCTTCCTCGGCTCCGGTAAGACAACCCAGTCGACTTAGAAGCGTACCTGCGCCGGGAGTTGTCCCCGACGAACAGGCCGATCCATTTGTGGACGAACCTCGCACCAGCGGACGCATGATTCCAGGGCGCACGATCGAGTACCAGCGGAAGAGTCCCGTGCGGACGCAGTACGGTCAGCGCTACAACACCCAGGCGCAAAACACGTCCACCGCCGACTACTGGGCAGGAAGTGAACAGGAAAAGGTGATTAAGGCAAAATCAGTAAAAACAGTGGCTTCTGAGCCAGTAACGGTCGAAGATGACTTTCAAAACGCCTATCGTCGACGAGTAGTGGATCTAAGTTCTGCGTTGGAAACTGACGTGGTCACGTCGGAATCCGATTCGCCCAGCCAATCCATTCTTGAGCCACTTCCGACCAAAAATGCTGAAGTACAACCTTTGCACCGAGTCTCAAAGGAAAAGCCTTCAGTTTCAAGCCAGTTCCACAACCCGTTAAGACCATAGCCATCGGCACTTCCCGCTAGCCGATTTCCCGCACGGCACCGAAGGTTTTACTCCTTGACCTTCGGTGCCGTTTTCGCTTACCTGGTCTGTGGTATTCGACCCAAGCATCCTTTGTTGGTTCGCGAATGGCTTTTTTTTAGCTCTGCTTGCTCGCAGCCAGTTTTAGCAGTCTAGCAGCATTGGTTGATAACAAGCGTTCACGCAAATCTACATCTAGTCCCAAGCAATGGCTTAACCATTCATCCGCGTCGCGTAGACTGCTGGCAGCCCCAACGAAGTGTTGGCCCGTGGCATCCCAAGCAGCTTTGTCCTGCCCGACACGAACGGTTCGATGTCCAAGCTGATACTCGCCAGGTCCCAAGCCGGTCGCGCTGATCGCATCGGAGACAACGCAAATCCGCTGATGGTCCACCCAGTCCAGTAGGTTACGAAACAGCAATTCGGGCACATGAAAACTGTCCGCGATTAGCGTGAAGTTCAGTTGTTGCCTCAGTCGCATCGCTCGATAGATGATGTTGTCGTGACGATCCATCAAACGCGGGCAACCATTACCCAGATGGGTGAACATGCTTAGCCCGGCATCGATGCAGCGCTGCAAATCGATCAAGCTTGCGTCGGTATGACCGGCGGCAACTAGGCAGCCCTGCTGAACGCAAACTTGAGTCAGTTGTCCTAGCTTGTCCACTTCGGGTGCAAGCGTCACCAAACGAGCATGCCCCTGACAGGCATCCAGCAGTCTCTTTAACGGTTCAGTTGACCCCGTCAGAGCATGCTCGGGTGGATGCGCGCCGATGTAGCCACTGGTGGGATTCAAAAAGGGGCCTTCGATATGAAGACCGGCAAACAACTGGCCAGCCAGCGCATCCTGCGACATGAGATTGACCAATTTGGAAATGCATCGGCACATCTGCGACAGTTCCGCAGTGATGATCGTAGGCAAAGCCGCCTTCACCCCGTCATTGTGTAGGGCCTGAACCGCAAATCGTAACTGGTCTTCAGTCGTATTGGGATCATTAAAATCGACTCCCATGAAGCCATTGATCTGAAGGTCAACATAACCGCAATTCACCAATACCATGGACGACACCTAATATGACAAAGATTAGCCCAGACAAATGAATGGAAAGTGTATACTGAAATCCAGCTCTAGGGTGG
>DAIRSD010000608.1:0-2527 GCA_036804625.1 Aureliella sp.
ACTCGGATCGTGTAAGTCGAGTACGAGTACCGCCGATGGCTGAGTACGAGTACGACAGTACTAGATTTCTCATCACTACCAAATCGATTCAAGCGCAATAGCCCAACTTCACCGACCCTCAACCCACTTGGCCCTTAGCCACCAGGCAACCTTGGACTGCTAGAACCGGCTGCAAACGCACTCCGGCTCAAGACTTCTCCGCCTGAACGGATTCATCTTTGGGGTCCATCGGATAGGCAATATCATGCCAGCCAATCATCATCTCTTCCCATGTCTGATCGCCCCAACGCACTTCGACGCTGGGATCTGGATTGGCTAAATTCCCGATCGTATTGTCATAGTATGCGGTGCATATCATTTTTGAACCCTCGGGAATCAACATCGGCTCTTTCAACGTATAGTGATTCTGCCAATTGAAATCGTAGAATGGCACATTCAGTAGCGTCTCAACTTTGCCATCGGGTGACTCTAATTCGTATTTGAAAGCCGCCCCACGAATGTGCATGTGTGGGAACATCGACATCAAATAGGCATCGCGGTTGTGCGGTCTGGTGGCCTGGACGGCATAGTCCTTCGTGTTTGCCGGAATGACAAAGTTATGGCTGATCGCATTGGTGGTAACCACCTGATGGGTCACTTCGGATACGTCGGAATAAGTCAGGCCAACCATGCTACGATCAGTTTGCTCTGATCCGATCGGCGTGTAATGCATTTGAAAGACAAGTTTCGAACCCGCAGGTACCCTTTTAGCCCAACCTTCCGGGTATTCACCTGGTCGAGTGCCTGGGGCAAATCCAACCAAGAGTTTTGAGTCCCCGTGATCGCGGAAGTTACCGCCTGGAGGCTGAATAAATACGATTATGTGATGGACAACTGCAGGATTCCCGGCCCTGGCTTCCGCGCTCTTCACCCATTTATCCTCCTTGAACCCAGGATCAACTACGTAATAACGGTAGGGCTCACTTCCTTCTGCCTTGATCGAGACCGGTTGCTCGGTCATGTAAAAGACTTCATCTGGTCCTTCGTGAAGATACCAGGTCTCATTGAACGCAATCGGCTCCGGCAAATCATTAGAGTCCCCCTCTGGGCAACCCGCAGCGACCCAAGTGTTGATCTGCTGCTTCTCGTCGTCGCTCAACCGAGCATCATTTTGGAAGTGTCCATACTTGGGATCTGCATGCCAAGGCGGCATACGCTGCTCTTTGAAAACCACGGCAATCGTCTCTCCCCAACCAGCCACTTCGCTGTAGTTGGTCATAGCAAAAGGAGCGATTTGACCTTCACGATGACATTCCAGGCATCGATTCTGCAGGATGCGAGCGATCTGATTGCAGTAAGTTACGTCTGCAGTTTGTTGAGGCCGCACGCGTCCGATGATGCAACCCTTGGCTTGGGTACTCGCAACCGACACAGGTTGACCGGCGAGCAATTCATCAATGGCAATCTGCAAATCTGCTCGCTTCTCCGCTGGCGAAGCTAGTCCTACACCCGATCCGAACGTGTACTGAGCGTCCACTCTTCCGTGATAGCGAACTTTTCGCTGAGCATCCAACAAGAAGACTTCGGGCGTACGCGATGCACCAAACCGATCCGCCACAACGTTGCCGACGTCTTTCAGAGCCGGAAACTGAACTTCATGTTGTCGCACATGATGCTCTATTTCGGTCATGCTGTCTTGGACATTGCTATTGATGCCAAGGAACGCCACGCCCTTACCCGAGTACTCCTCGCTCAGTCGTTGAAGACGCAAGCTGTAGTGCTTGGCTAGCGGGCACTCAGTGCCAAAGAAGTAGACGACCACCAACGGTTTTTCAGTCAATTCACAAAGCGAGTACTCTTTGCCACGAAAGTCCTTCAGAGTGAAATCTGCGATTTGGCGTCCCAACAGCGATGGATTTGCCGTTGCATCACGACTGGCTTCCGCAAGAACATCCGTAGGCAGCACCGCGAATAGCAAGAACAGGTAACCCTTGGTAAACATCGGTAGCCTCCAACGTGAATGAACTGACCTATGAAACTCCGCTTAAGGCGACTTAACGACCCCAGCAGCCATCGGGATGACTATTAGTAAAGCTGATTGTAAGGCGATGGTCGCCATGATGCAACAAGGAATTGAAACAAAATCGGTGATTGACCCTTCTTTCGGGTTGCATCTACAGTTCCATGCTTTTCGACAAAAAATTACGCTTGCAGATCTAAGCTTCAATTCACTTGTCAAAAGGTGGTTTCTACGTAACTTCCATACCGTAATTTCATGAAAGGGAATAATGAGAAAGCTTTGTTGGCGAGAAGCCACTAAAGTTAGTACGGCCAGTGTCGGGACAGTCGTTGGGAGAGATTCTTTACACTGTACGAGCGAGTACTAACTGATTCGTTCCACGAGTGTACGCGCCAGGCAAATACACGGTCAAAGCTGGACGCCATCACCCAGCCACAAGTATCGCGACTGGCATAGAGCCTATTGGCAAGTAGCCCCCGCGGAACGTGTTCACTCCGATTTCAATAGGGAATAAAAGACGTAACTGGT
>DAIRSD010000609.1:0-2492 GCA_036804625.1 Aureliella sp.
TCATCCAGCTCAAGGCAGCCCAAATCTTGTGCCGTAGTTGTGTCACGGGAAATCAGCGATCGCAGCAGCAGTGTTGGAATCATATCTAAGGGCATGACCTTCTCGTAAACGCCGATCGTAACCATCGCCCGCTCACTGCCACCCAAGCTAGTGTTCAATGCAAATTTTTTAGCAGCCGAACCGATAGCCGACGCAAAAGCACGCGTCACTGAGAATCTGTTGAAGCCAGGCATCTGCCAGCCTAAGAACTCGCGCTGCGTGCCCTCTTCCAGTACCGAAACCTGCAAGCTGTAACGCCCGAGATAACCACATGGCGACTGCATCGCGCGGCCGTTTAGGATCGAACCAGAACCGACGCGATGCTCGCCCGCAACCAGTTCGCCGCTGACCAGTTCCTCCAACGATGCACCCAGAGATGTTCGCAGAATTCTCGGGTTCTTCACGCTTGGTCCAGCCAGCGAAATGATGCGAGTTGGATCAAGTTTGCCACTCAAGAAAAGATGCCCGACAGCGATTGCATCCTGGTAGTTGATGTACCAATTGTTGCGGTTGGCATTCACTGGGCTGAGCATGTGCATGTGTGTCCCCACCAAGCCTGCTGGGTGCGGACCATCGAACTCGGCCAAGATGACTCCCGGATTGCCTTCGTCTAGCAGCTTGCTTCCCGGAGTGCGACAAACGTATGTTTTGCCTGCTGTTAATTGCGAAAGAATTCGAACACCGGCAGCAAACGCTTCTGATTGCTCCTGGACGATCAGTTCGGGCCGTACAGCCAACGGATTGGTGTCCATAGCGTTGATAAAAATGGAGTGCGGCGGCGGCCCCGACGGAGAAGGCACCTTGCTGTAGGGTCGAACTCGCAGAGCGGTCCATAAGCCCGATGCCACCAGTTGCTCGACGATCTGCTGGCGACCAAGAGTACCCAGTCGATCGGCGTCCACCACGAGAAAACTGCGACTGGCCTGTCCTTCGCGTTGAATAACTACCGATTGAAAAGCACGTTTTTCACCGCGATTGACTTCGACAACCTTGCCGGCGGCTGGTGAGGTAAAAATTACTCCGGGAGTCTTTTTGTCCTCAAACAACGGTTGCCCAAGCTCAACACTGTCCCCAACGGCAACTAACATCGTGGGGCGCATTCCAATGTAGTCAGCAGCCACCAACCCTACTCGGCCGGTTTCCTTCACGTCCACTTGCCCTGCTGGTTCGCCGCTGATGGGGATTGTTAATCCTCGACCAATCTCAATGCGTTCAACCATCACTGCCTGCCTTCATCTGTCCATGGACCCAACCGGTCATCCAACCGATCACTGAACCGCTCACCCCGTGCGACAAATCGGCTCACTTGCGCCTAGCTTGTGAATAATTTCACAAAGGTGATTCAAAATAAGCCCGCTCGGGAAACAGTTCCTTCGCGGGGCTTGAATAGGGTCAATATGAACATATTTAAGCTAGTTGGCAACTGCAGTTTTGCGACTGCTTCTAGCAACCGGTCAAGAAAGAAAGCCTCCTAAATACTTGGTCTTTGCCTAGACTGCCTGTTCTCTGTAATTTACGCGCAGGACAACGTTTTTCGGCTACCGAGAATGTAACAGGTAGACTTTTTTGTGCCGCCCGCCAAACCATAAGACGTAACCTTCGATGCACTAAGTTGGTGGCGTACTTGATACAAGCCGTGATCCACGATGACCCTACCATGAAGGGACTCGGGTTTGCCACCGGGCTCTAGGCTGCCGATCAGGACAAATAAGAATTAGTTCTTCGCCCCTTGAAAATTTCGCATTTTGATCAGGCGATTCTGGTGCATACGAATTGCATGTAAATTTGGTATGCGTTATCTTTAGGCGTTATCGCGGTTTCCGCAGTGGATTCTGCATATCGTCCCCCAGTTTCTCGAAGAGGTATCTCCATGAGAAGATCACAAGTTTTGATGGTTCTCGCGACTATCATACTCAGCCCTGCAGCCTGGGCTGGGCTACCTGACGTCGACACCTATTACATAGGTCGCGACAAGTTGGCAACGTTTACAAGTGGAACTTACAGCGGTTTGGCTAACCCCAATTTCGATCGCCTGACTTTCCTACTAGGACACGGCAATCACTATCACTCGAAAAGCAGCTACATCTACACGGGTCCGGCTGGCAGCCCGGTAGTTCGACCGTGGCCCAACGGATTTTTCTTGCCTGAACCTTCGCAAGGGCCATCCTTCCAGCTCAGGCCGGGTTCCGGCGTTTTTGCCGGAAAGAATCGCAGTGGACTGGGAATTGGAACGGAAGAGCAGTGGGATTTTCGATTAAGATCTGTCGATTATCTTTCCACCTTTGCTCCTGGAGATTTGGAGAACACGCTCTTCAATAGTTCCAACGGGCGCTGGAACGGTTCTTTGGCGGGAAGCGATCTGTGGCTAAACCTGCACAGTATTTCGGCCGGCCTAAAGATCGCCGATCCACTGGGCAATGTAAATTTGGACACTGCGGGACAGAGCTTCAATT
>DAIRSD010000610.1:0-2483 GCA_036804625.1 Aureliella sp.
ACCTAGCGGATGACCAGCGCCAGGGTCGCGGACCGGGATCCCAGGGGTTGAACGACTCGGGGCAGATGATCGCGGAAAGATTCGTGGAACTTGGGCTGACAACAAAGTTGTTCGGTGGCACCCCTTTCCAAGACTTCTCAATCGACGACGGTTTTCAACTGTCTGATTCGCAACAATCGGAAGCCCAACCCAAGAACTGGCTGCGACTGATCCTACAAGGCCAATCGGATCGGGCGATCAGAAACCTTGAGTTGAGCCAGCAGTGGACCCCGCTATCGCTTGGAGCCAGTGGACAATTCAGCGGCAAGCTGGCGTTTGTTGGTTACGGCATCACACACAAGAGCTTCCAATATGACGATTACGCTGGTATTGATGTCACTGGCAAGATTGTCGTCGTTCTGCGCAAGCAACCTCAGCAAGCTGAAAAGAAGAGCCGTATTGGCAGTCGGAACTCAAGATACTCCTATTTTTCAACCAAAGCATCCAACGCTGCAGCACATGGTGCTGTGGCCATGATCGTGGTGAATGATTTTGTAACTGCACAGTCGCAAGAGGGTGACCGGCTGCTGGGAATCAACGACGGAGGGCGTGCAAGCGCTAAGTCGATTCCGATAATGCAGTTACTGCGAAGTGAGATCGAACCGATCATCCAGAAGTCCACGGGCAAGACCTTGCGAGAATTGGAAGCTCAGATCGATCAGGAACTTCAGCCGGCCAGTTACCTGCTTGCGGATGTTGCGGTGGATGGAGCAACGGCAATCGAACCTCGAAAATCTAGCGTTCGAAACGTTGTGGGACTACTGCCCGGCCGCGGCCAACTGTCCGACCAATACATTGTTGTCGGGGCTCATTATGATCACGTCGGCATGGGTGGCCCTGGCTCGCTGGCTCCCGGAACCATCGCTGTGCATAACGGAGCTGACGACAATGCATCGGGTACCGCCGTGCTGCTTGAGGTCGCTCGACGGTTATCCTCAGACGATTCGCCAAGTCGCCGAGGCGTTCTGCTGATCGCTTTTTCGGCTGAAGAGCGTGGGCTACTTGGTAGCAAGCACTATGTGCGACATCCGCTGTATCCCAACGATCAGACCAAGGCCATGATTAACCTGGACATGGTTGGTCGCATGCACGACGGTGACTTGATCGTCTATGGCACCGGTACGGCATCCCAGTTCCCAAGTTTGCTGGACGATTTGGCCAGCAGTTGGCAAGTAAGCATCAGTCCACAAGCCGCTGGATATGGCCCCAGCGACCATCAGAGTTTTCATGAAGTGGGCGTTCCCGTACTTCATCTTTTTACAGGGCTTCACAATCAGTACCATCGGCCCAGCGACGACATCGATCTGCTGGACTTTGAAGGTATGGCCAAGATCGCTCAGTTGAGTACCGATCTTGTACGGCAATTGATGCTTGCAGACCAACCGGTTACCAGACTGCGCAACGCAACGCGCGCGACCATCAGCAGCAATCCAGGTTGGAGCAAAGCATTATTAGGTGTGACGATGGTAGCCGATGCTGCAAAGTGCGTTATTGCCTCGGTAGCCCAAGACTCCGTCGCCCAGCAGGCTGGTATTTCGACGCAGGATGTAATCGTTCAAGTCAACGAACACGAAATCAGTTCCAGTAGCGATCTGGTGCAAGTGATCGGTCGCTTCCGGCCCGGTGATGAAATATCGATCCAACTGCTGCGAGGTGAGGTGCCACTAGAAATCAATTTGAAACTTGGTGGGCTGAAAAACCAGTAGGATGTAGCATAAAAAAGCGACGATTCATTAGTCCAGCGGTCGGCCGAAAAGAAACAGCATCAAACCTAGGAACGGTCCCAAGATCAAGCTATAAGGCAAATAGCCCGACAAAAATTCGCTGCGCGACTCTTGCAGCGTAACAGCATGATCAGGGTTGGAAGGCAAGTAACACAGATCGACTACCTGCCCAATTTCTCGCGCCTCAGTAAACGTTGGCAGCACCTTCGCACGCTTAGTACTCTGATCGGGAAGCGCATACTGCACCAAAAGGCGATCCACAAACGGCCCGTCATACTGCACTTCAACCACTTGTCCTTCGACACGAATCGGACTTTTCCAACTTTGATATCGCATGAACAGCAGAATTGGCGGAGCGGTGCAGGCGGCCAGGGCAATCAGCGTCACGAGAGCTTTCTGCAAGAACCGCTTGGCACGAAAGTCTTGCGGGGGTGCTCTCCTGGACTTGGTGTCCTGCCTGGTGATTTCTTGTTCGATCGTAGGTGAACCAGCCGAAGTAATCGTATCGGGATCCAGCGGCCCACAACCAACTTTGGGTACGTCCGATTTGTGCCGAAGTGCTATCGCATCGACTCGCCCCTCGCCCATGTATAGCCCCACCCCCAGACTCTTGATCCACAAGGTGCCGCTATCTAGCAATTGCATCGGCTTCGCTTTCGTAGGGCTTAATGAATCCGCAATGGGTCTGCCCCGGTCGTATTCGCTATCGATATCGACCAT
>DAIRSD010000611.1:0-2479 GCA_036804625.1 Aureliella sp.
GCAATTTGATCTCGAAACGGCAATCTGCTTAATTGATACTTGCGTTGTACTGCGAAATCTCTGTTTATATCGTAAGTTGTGCGCGCACCTAGCGTCCGGCAGTCGATTTTTAACGGTCAGGCACTATGACTTCCCAAACCCAACGGGTACAAAGTGTCAGACCAATTAGGGGCTGGAGTACTATTCCCCATACCAGGATCACAATTGATTTTTTTGGAGACGCACTTTGAATCGACCGCCTGAAATGGAAATGTCGGCTGCTTTGACCATGGTTAACTCGACCGATTTGGATAGTGAACTGGCCGACCCCAAAACTGCGGAACTTTCCGGCGAATACGTGACACGCTGGTCGAAGCTGATCAGCACCACCAACTGGGAAAAAGGTAAGATCATCGCTCAGTGGCGCGAAGCGCTAATCGGCTCTCACGCTTCGGTGGTTAGTTATTCGGACGAAGCGTGGAGCCATCGAGTGGGTGGCGTCAGTCCGCAACATGTCGGACGGCTGCGCCGAGTGTTCGAGCGGTTCGGCCAGCAGTATGAATCGTATTCGGGACTTTACTGGAGTCACTTTCTGGCGGCTATCGAATGGGATGATGCCGAGATGTGGCTTGAAGGTGCCAAGCAATCCTCGTGGAGCGTTTCCCAGATGCGGCGTTCACGCTGGGAAACGCTGGGAGCTGACCCAAAATCGGAGCCTCAAGATGAAGAGCTGATCTCCCGCAACGATGACGAAGATTTTGTGCCGCTGGCGGAGGTCAATGAAGCCGCTTCGGGTGGTTCTAAAACCGACGATTTTCAATCTGGTCCTCGCTACGATGACCCGGATTTCGGAGATGCCGACCAAGCGCCTTCCGCTCAGTCTCCCGATGATCAAGATGAAGATCTAGCACCTTGGGAAGATGCACAGGCTACGACCGAAGAAACCATCTCTCCGTTTCTAGGGTTACCTGAACTTCCAGACGATCTGGCCGAGGCTCTTGAACTATTCAAACTGGCGGTCATACGACATCGCAGCGACAGTTGGGCGACAATTTCGCAAGAAAATGTGCTAGTTGTGATTGATGCTCTAAGAAAGTTTGCGATTCAGCAATAGTGGCTCTACTGGGCCATGGCGGGCGAACTAAATTGCGCGTCGACCGAGAAGCCTTTTCCAGCCAGATGATAAAGCGGCTGTTGGGGTGCCGATTGCAGGGTGGTTACGCCATGGTGACGGGTGAGTTCGAGTGTTGCCAGGAACATTGCCACCAAAGTACTCTTGTGCATTCCTGGCTCAAAAAGCGATGTCAGTTCCAATCGACTTCGCTGGCAAACCAACTGGTGAATTCTTGACATGTAGGTCTGTATGGGCGTTTCATCATAGACCACTTTGGTCGAAAGCTTGGCTTGCTGTTCACGCAAAATTCTGGCAAAGGCACTGACCAAGTCCCAGATCTCCAGTGGCTCGATGGCCTGCAGGTCACCATCGGGTCGGGCAGTGGGCAGGTCGTCGGCCAGTCTGGAGTATCGCATCTGCCACTGATGCGACTGCGCGTCCAGCAGGGTGCAGGCATCGCGAATCCTTTTGTACTCCATCAATCTCTGCACCAGATCTTCTGAAAGTTCAGGTAGTGGTTGTCCATCGCTATCCTGGACCTCTGTTTCGGCGTTAGGGACGGCGTGCTTGGACTTCATTTCGATCAAAATGCTGGCGACCTCTAAAAAATCACCTACATCGTCGATCTGTAACTCAACCAGTACCTCCAAATAATCCAGATATTGGGCGATGATTCGCGCCAACGGCAATTCCGCAAGATCCAGCTCTTCGCGGCTAACGATATGCAGCAACAGATCCAAGGGACCGTTGTAGTTGGCTAACTCGACTTGGAAGTCCATGGTAACCCTAAGCTCTTGGGGGGTTAGAAATCGCCCAATCCACCCATGGAATGGTAATCGGTACGACTATTGCCGAACAAGACCTCCCGTGATCGGACATGCAAATGACTCAGAGCGGCTGGCAATGCTGCCGCTCTGAGTACCCTTCGCAGATCACAGCACGGAGAATCTAGGATAGCTGGCCAGCACCGGAAGGATTGTTAAGCTGAGGCGTTTGGCAGTTTTGCATTGACTGAGCGACTTGCATGCCGATAGCGCCACATTCTGTGGTGCCCTCTGAGGATGCCGAGCCAGAGCGGGTTCGAGGCTTCCGGCCGCGGGGCTTGGATTGGGTCTCAGGAATCATTTTGGGATCAAGCAACTGAAGCATCCGAGAGATACATAGCCGATTGACGCTAATGTTCAAACGCCCAGCCTCTTCGCACATGGCCTCTTGAAGACTCTTGTGCAGGCGGACCGTAATCATTCGCTGAGGGTCGTTGGGATCGTTTTCTGGAAGGTCACGGCTTCTTAGAGCGGTGAGCATCATTTGGATTTGGTGATACTGATCAGCGCGTAGGAATCGACCAAAGTCATCTACACCAGGAAACAACTGGACGATTAAGCC
>DAIRSD010000612.1:0-2474 GCA_036804625.1 Aureliella sp.
GTTCCATTTAAGGAGCCTCCTTCACTGGCCCACACGATGCTCAGCTTTGGTCTGCTCGATGGTCAGTATATTGTGTTCTCCGTGGAAGCTCGACTGGAACATGGTGCGACCTACAGCCCCCTGTCTGGCGCGAGGCAGCAGTACGAACTGATGCTGGGTGTCGGCAGTGAACCTGATTTGATCGGCGTGAGAACTGAAGTCCGCAAGGCAGACGTGTACCTATACCGCACCGTCGCCACCCCCGCCCAGGTTCGCAACGTATTCCTGGCTAGTGTTGCACGAGTCAACCAAATTTCGCGACAACCGGAGTTTTATGACACACTTGGCAACAATTGTACGACCAACATCGTCGACATGATCAATCAACTGCAGCCAGGCACCATTCCTGAAGACATTCGAGTCCTACTGCCCGGTCATTCCGACAAACTGCTGTACGACCGTGGATTGATCGCGATGTCTGGGCCATTCGAACAGATCAAACAGGCCAGCCGCATCAACTGGGCAGCCAACATGCATTATGGCTCCAACGACTTCTCCAAAGCCATTCGCGGCCAGTGGATACCACAAGTCGTGCGCTGAAACCAGAGACGTATATCCAGACGCGTGTCGCCGATCGCCTGTATGAAGTGGCAAATCATGAGTCAAGTGCGGCAGGCTTGCCCTTCTGATCGTTCTGTCACTTGCGAAATATGGAACGGATCTTTTCATTGGCCTGAGGCCAAATATCCGCCGCCGCCGAATAGTCGACATCCATCCAGCGTATCGGCAACTTCTTTCCGGAAGGGTCCTGTTGCGCACGCGAACTTTCCGGATGCTCGGGACGGATGGGAAACTGTCCACTGGCTCCCATCGCTAACCGTCCTTCCGTTTTTTCAGATACCAAGTAGTTGGCCATTTGTGCTGCGGCAACCGGGTGCGGCCCACCTGAGATGACAGCGACCGTGTTTGGTATGCGCAGCGCCCCCATCTGTTCAGGCCGCTGATCTGGATAGATGATTTCGACCGGCATGCCCGCGTCCATCTCGATCAGCGCATCGTCCGTATCGGTTAGACCCCAAGCCAATTGTCCCGACGCAACTTGGATCGCCACCTGTTTGTTACCGGACACAACCACTGCATTCCGAGCGACTTGACGCAAAAAGGTTTCGGCTGTTGCATCGCCCAGATGTTGGATCAGGACGGTGAAATGAGTGGCCGTGGTTCCAAACAGTGGCAAAGCAACTCCACAGCGTCCGGCCCATTGAGCATCTGCCAAATCCATAACTGAACTGGGCCTATCCGCGTCGGATGGCAGCAGGTGTCGGTTGACAATCAGCACTCGAGCCCGAGCTGCAATTCCTATCCAACAATTCCCATCGCTGCGCATCGAATCGGGCCAATTTTTGGGAACGTCCCAAGTAATGGGCTGCAACAAACCCTTCTTCTCCAGGGTCAATGTGCGCATGATCTCGTTGTTCCAAAAGACGTCGCACCTTGGCCTAGTTGACTCGGCCAGAATTCGATTGGCCAACCCCACCGTCTTCGTCGACTCGATATCAAACTGGCTTGTCACTTCAACGCCTGGAAACTGCCGCTGAAACGCATTTAGAATTGGCTGCGCATACTCGCGATCGGCTGCCGAATAGACGACCACCGCATTTTCGGGCACAGGAACGCAACCCGCCAAAATGCACAACGCTCCGCTTAGGCACCAAACACAAGATAGAATTTTTCTGAGAAAATCTGGCCGTCGACCAGCTTTGCTATGTCCCTGATGCACGCATTTTTTCGGGTCCATAGGTAGGGCGTGAAGGCGAATTAGATTAGTAAAGAGCACCACTGGCATGATAAAAACTGAGTACCCGTTAACGGAGTTATTAGAGTTGTTTGAGTAAGGACCGTGTCGCAGTGGGTTTAAGTTTAGATTCAAGTTGAAGTTTAAGTTTGAGCCTAAACTTGAACTTAAACTTGAACCTAAACCTAAACTATTGATTAGCGACGCCTAATTCCGTGAACGGCTACAAAGTTGTTGTTTCACCGGAATTATGGTGAGTGAAACGGTGCTCGTATTCTTTATCGAAAGCGATTGGCGTCCAGATAAATAAGGAACTGGCGATCAACGTCGCAACTATTTCAACACGGGACAAACGTCAAACCAATTACGACCTTGCCTTGCAAGCCAGTTACTGCAGTCCTCGGGGCCCCAGCCTCCCACGGGATAAGTAAACATCTCGGGTGCCGCAGGACTGCGCCATGCAGCAATGATGGGGTCGATGATCTGCCAAGCCATTTCCACCTCGTCGCTACGAGCGAACAAACTGGCATCGCCCTGCAAGGCATCCTGAAGCAGTCGCTGATACGCATCAGGCACGACTTTGCCAGTCGAGTCATCGTCGAAGCGGAAATCAAGCTGACTGGTTCGCAGTCGCATGCCTTGATCGGGCACTTTGGATTGAAAATCAATCTGGATTCCTTCGGCGGGCTGGATCTGGATC
>DAIRSD010000613.1:0-2466 GCA_036804625.1 Aureliella sp.
GCTTTATGATAATTGCTTGAGCGATAGCCACCCGCTGCCGCATGCCCCCTTACATTTCGCTAGGATATCGCGCGGCGGCGTGTCCCAGTCCTACACGATGAAGGAATTGACTGGACTCTGCCAAGTGTTGTTGTCGAACCCGACGATACAGTGGGTAGCCAAACAACCTGTAGGGCAAACTGGTTTCGTTTAACTTTAGTCCAAACGCGACGTTCTCTTGCGCCGTCATGAAGTCATACAGCGAGTAATTCTGATAGACGATTCCCACGTTGCGACTTGGGCCTTGAACAGGCTGGCCATCGGCCAATATTTGCCCTTCCGAAGGTGGGTGCGTTCCCAGAATGGCCTGCAGCAGAGTACTCTTACCGCACCCGCTGGGACCAACCAAAGCTACGATCTGTCCAGCATCGATCCGCAAATTGATCTTGTTTAAGATCCGATTGGTTCCAAACCAGTGGCTTACCTCGCAGATTTCCAGTGCTGCCATAGATTTTTCTCTCGGGGCTGTATCACCTAGAACCGAAAAGTGCCGTAGACTAATTCCGCTTTATCGACCAACCCATGGACAGACCTTGCGCCGCAGCCACACCAACATCCTATCTGCCAGGAGACCAGTAAGACCAAGCAGCCCCAGAGAGATATAGACGATACTCATATTCAGCTCCCTAGATTACATCCGGATACGATATCCGATACCCTCACCACCAACTAGCATTTCCGCCGCCAGCAAGAAGATCATCGCAGGCCCTATCTGCAACCGTATATTATCCAGGATGGAAGGCAGAATCTGTTTCCAGATCACTTCATAGATAATCTCAGCGTCGGATGCTCCCAACGTATACGCCTTGTTGATCGCCACATCCTTGACTTCGTTGACGATAGCCTGATAAACCGATTGAGCCATGGTGAAGAAAATTCCCAGGGCCACCATAGCGGTGAACATCGTTTGATCGGTGCCAACCAATACAAAATATATCGGCAACATCGCCGTTGGGGGAATTTTTGCTAAAAACGAGATAATCGGTGCCAAGGTGGCTTCGATCCAGGTGTAGGCACCCATGGCGATTCCGACTAAGACCGACAAGACAACTCCCAAGGACAATCCAAGCAGCAATCGCCAATAGGTAGCTCGCAAATCTGTGTACAGCATGGATGGTCGCTCACCCTGTGGTGCAACTAACCGTTCCGCACCGTGCTTAAACACTTCCCAGCCCGGGATGACTCGTTGCTTAGGGTTGATGGCCGTCTGCCGTCGTGACAATCCGCTGTACACTAGAAGCAACAAGGCCACGCCCAGAATACTCAGCACTGCGGCGGCCCATTTCGATATGGGACTACGGATCATAGGCTGCTTAGCTCTCTAGTGAAATGAATACCGACCAAATCGACCCTCGTGCCTATGGATCAACGCCGTCGCTCAGTCGCTTCAGATGACTCAAGTCAAAACTCAGTTGCGCCTCCGCTCCGTCGTACTCGATCGTTGGCTGTTGGCTAACAATCTGATTCTCAACACTGAATGCCACTACCGAAGGCATGGTTGTTTGACGAAACTGCTGGCTAGTTAGCAATGCCAGAGCTTCGTCTGGGTTTTTGTAAAATCGTGTTTGAGACACAACCTGCTTCATGTCCTCCAGTTGTAAATTGCTAAACTTCGCACCAATTGCCACCAGCGTCTTGTCGGCAGAAGCGGGGTCATCCATCCGTCGATTGATCTCATAAAAAGTTTCCAGTAGGCAGCGAACAAACCTGGCTCCACCCTCTTTGCCCAGCGAGTCCCGGCCAACGACGACCATATCGATGATCTCGTCTGGAATCTCCGATGAATCAAACAGTCGCCGACTGCTGGAGACTTTGTTCAGAGTCTCCATGACAAACGGATTCCAAACCATGATCGATCCTACCGAAGCATCGCCGGTTTGCATGGCTGTCGCTGCCGCTCCTGGATCCATGTTCGTAAACGGATATTCTTTGTAGTTGAGTCCTCGCTTGGTCAGTATTCGCTGGAAAGCGTATTGCGAAACGCTGCGTTCCAGGCCACGAGTCACTTTGCCCTTTAGTCCTTCCACATTTTCAACACCCACCGCAATGCAGGCGTCGCCGCCCACACTGGTTGACGTTGGCAATACGGCGACACCAGGACGATCCATGGCCGGCCCCAATATGTCGATATTGGTTATGCAAACGGCATCAGCCGCATTGGAACCGTATAACTGAATGCAGGTGTCGTAGTCCACACCCTTGAGCACTATATCGACGTTCCACTTCTTTTCCAGTTCTCCGAGTTGACCAGGCGAACCGTTGATAATCCCCAGTTCATCAGCTACACCAAAGACACTCCACGATGGATACTCACTCCAAGCCAACGTGAACTCAGGAACTGAACCGGATGCCACACTGTCAGGCTTCGTCGAACTGCACCCACAGCAAGTCAACATCATCAGGCCAAAAACCATCGCAATTTTTTTC
>DAIRSD010000614.1:0-2460 GCA_036804625.1 Aureliella sp.
CCCGGAAGTGCTGGGGTGCCAAAATTCAGGTTACGAGACACGTGGTCTGCCCTACCAAGACGAATTGCACCCCGAGGGTCAAAAGGACACACAGTAACTCAAGGGAATTGACTTGAACGGCATGAAGGGTCACACGTCGCTTTACCGAGTTCTACCAACAGCCGAGGATGTTCAGCCATTATTGCTGGGGACCGCACGCGATATTCAGCCCTCGCAACCAATCGCCTGGACTCGGCGTTTCGGTCCCGCAAAAGCAAAGATCTTTTACACGAGCCTGGGTGACCCATTGGACGTGAAACAACCTGCAGTCCGACGATTGCTTCTAAATGCGTTTGAATGGGCGCTTAGTCCATAGTCGTGTTTTCTTCCGACTTAGACAAGCTTGACCCATTTCCGCGCTGAAACCTTTTGGAGATGACTTATGATGCTTTCGACCAATTTTCTGAAGAGGCATCACCACAACTGCCGGGTAGGAACCGTCGCGTGGCTGCTTGTTATTCTGAGCGTATTCTTCACAGCTTCGATTCCCTTCAGCCTCGCTCAACAGCCACTTCCTGGTACATCGCAGCTTTCTGATACTGGCGACTTAGCCACAGCGATGATCGATGGAATCGATCGCTTTTTGCTGGAACAAATCCAGTCTACCGCTCGCCAACGTCATGAACGATGGAAACAGGTTTCTGGTAGCCATCTGGATGATTCCGGTCGCTTGAGTAAGACGGCGATTCCAGATGGCAACTTTCGAGCTGAAAAGCGGGAGCAGTTGAGCCGGATCATTGGTGCTGTTGATGCGCGTTTACCCTTTACGCAAATTGACATTCTGAAAACAACGTCACACAGTGGCTGTGTCGCTACAGGTGTAATCCCTGTTGCGCACGAGGACCAAACTGATCGTATGATTTGGCAAGCACAGGTGGTTCGATGGCCCGTCCTGGATGGGGTTTTCGGCGAGGGACTGCTGCTAGAGCCCGTCGCACCGCAATTGCCAGTCCATCAAGTGGTGGTTGTGCCGGATGCTCAGCAGACCCCCGAGCAGATCGCTGGCTTAGCGCCAGGTTGCCCTGAAGGACTGCAATATGCCAAGCGATTGGCCGACAGCGGTTGCCGAGTGATCATTCCTATGTTGGTTAGTTATCGAACTGAGCGTCGAGGTCCACCTGGGCAGCCAGGTCGAGTTGAATTGAGCAACCGCGAGTTTGTCTATCGTCCTGCGTTTGAAATGGGACGCCACATCGTTGGATATGAAGTACAGAAGATTTTAGCGATTGTCGATTGGTTCTCTAAAAATACGGCAAGCAACACGTCTGCGTCCGCTCCGGGTCAACCAGCCAGCAACTCGCACTCGTCGCCCGCCAGCGGCAGCTCGATCTGCGTGGTCGGCTATGGAGAAGGTGGGCTTCTGGCCCTTCTTTCAACGGCTTTAGATGACCGGATTGATGCCACTTTTGTTAGCGGTTACTTTGGTCCGCGAGAGGGACTTTGGCAAGAGCCGATTGCACGCAATGTTTTTGGACTGCTGACCGAATTTGGCGACGCTGAGCTAGCAGCGCTGGTACATCCGCGCGATCTGGTGCTCGATTTCGCGCCCGGTCCTAGCCTAATACTTCGCACTCAAGGTGGCGCTCCTGGCGATTTGATCCCTCATACGCGTAATTCCATTGTCGCCGAGCTGCAACGCGCCACGGAGCTTCTAGGGATCACTTGGGATACTGTTGACGCCGAGACAAGCCGAGCCAAGGCGACAGCTACATCTGGTGACCCAATACAATTTGCAGTTCTCTCAACAGATTCGGCTAACTGGATCCAAGACAATAGCAAGCTGGAGCACCTACCGCCACCCATTGACCGTCTGGTACAACCTGCATCACAGTCAAGTCGTATCGAATTGCAAGACCCGCTGCCCGATCCTGTCACTAGGCAGGAGCGGCAAGTCCAAGAGCTGATCAGGCACACGCAGCAACTACTCAACAACAGTTGGCAGGTCCGTCAGCAATTCATGAGCCAACTGGATACTCAGTCGGTTGCCGCATATCAGCAGTCGCTCTTGCATTACCAACAGAAGTTTAGCAAAGAAGTCATAGGTGCGTTTGAACTGCCTTTACTGCCAGCTAATGCCCGCACGCGCAGATCCTGGCAGAATGACAAATGGAATGGTTATGAAGTGATGTTAGATGTCTGGCCCGACGTGGTCGCCTATGGTGTTTTGCTAGTACCCAAAAACATCCGCCACGATCAGCGACGACCTGTTGTCGTGTGCCAACATGGACTCGAAGGGCGACCTACAGACGTTTTCTTAGGTGACCATCCGGCATATCACGACTTCGCCGCGCATCTGTGTGATCAGGGCTATATCGTTTTTGCCCCTCAGAACATCTATCTATTTGAGGATCGTTTTCGTACCTTGCAACGAAAGGCCAATAGCATTGGCAAGACGCTATTTTCCATCATGCTTCCCCAGCT
>DAIRSD010000615.1:0-2403 GCA_036804625.1 Aureliella sp.
ACGAGGCCGCATTTCGTGAGTTTATTTCAGCGAAGAATCCAGAGCACCTGAAAAGAATGGGGGTCGATCCTTCAAAACTGGACGACCTGTTTAAGAGTGAACGTGATAAACAGAGTTTTAAAATTCGCTGGAAAGTAAATACTCAGGCACGCGGCTCCTCTGACCCTGTCGTTTTTGAGGCGGAAGGAGTTGAGGGAGTTCGTTTAGTGGCTTTCACCGGCGGAGAGCTTGTCGAAGCCGATAGCTCACAGTTTGACCGGCTTTGGAAGGGGGAGGGCGGCATTACCAATAATGATCAATCTTACGGTGGTGGGCCAAAGAAGCAGTAGAATGAAGTACTCGTGTCTTGTCACCATTTTAGTTGCTTTTCGCTTTGTTGTTCTAATCGCAGTCCTGTGTTTGCTAGCTATTCAAGTTGTCGCTCAAGAACGCTCCGTACCGCAACTGGTCGCGGTGCCTGGTAGTCCGGTGATTGATGGTCAGGTGGATTCATTGTGGCTACAGGCCCCGGCAACTCAACTGAATCGTAGCGTGGCTGCGGCCACTCGACTGGAACGCGACGATTGGCCTAAGACTTTGGTGCGTTGCATGTGGGATCAACAGTTCCTGTATGTGCTTGCACAAGTCGACGACAAGACCGAAGGCACCAAGGCTGGCGCGCCTTGGGAACAGGACTCGTTCGAGCTTTTATTGGACGAGAACAGGGGGCGAAGTCGCAACTACCAATCAGACGATCTGCAGATTCGAATCTCTAGAACTGGAAATCTCTCGGGTACCGACTTAGGGCAACAAAATGTTCTGAAGTTTGTGGCCAAGAAGTCCGGCAACGGCTATCTGGTGGAAATGTCAATCGCTTGGCGGCATATCAAGCCCCAGGAAGGTGCCAAATTAGGCATCGATTTTCAAGTCAATGATGACCCAGGTACCGGTCGGCGCGCAGCGATTCTCAAATGGAGCGACGAATCGGATGAATCGTGGCGTGACACCTCGCGATTCGGCACTCTACTGCTTGGGTCCCAGCAAGCGGCTGACGAATCGATGCGCGATCCCGATGGAGCGACTGAGGAATCGGCGTCAAGTCTGGGTAAGGACAAGTCGAAGAAACCGGAGGTTCAAGATCAATCGGCATCTGGCGCGAATCCAGTTGTGGCTCAGCTTGCTTCGCCTAAGCCGATTCGGAATTCTAAAGATCGTGTTCCCGATTGGGTGGCGGACGCGGTTGTTTATCAGTTGTTTCCGGAGCGATTTCGAAACGGAGATTCATCCAACGACCCTACTCGGCAGTCGCTCGAATTTCCAGACGTGGTGCCCGAGACTTGGCAAGTGACACCTTGGACTCAGCAGTGGTATCGACGTAGCGATTGGGAAGCTCAAATGGGCAGCAAGTTCTATGATGACGGAGTTTTTCATCGTCGATACGGTGGCGACTTGCAAGGTGTGTTAGACAAGATGGACTATTTGGCTCACCTTGGCGTGAACGTCATCTACTTCAATCCAGTGTTCTACGCCAGAAGTCTACACAAGTACGACGGTAACAGCTTTCACCATGTCGATCCTCACTTCGGCCCCAATCCGCAGGGTGATTTTGCATTGATGCAGGAGGAAACTGCCGATCCAGCCACTTGGCGGTGGACCGCAGCCGATCGACTTTTTCTTGAAGTCTTGAAAGAGGCGGGCCAGCGTGGCATTCGAGTGATCATCGACGGCGTGTTTAACCACACAGGTCGTGACTTTTTTGCGTTTGCTGATATCGTGTCCAAACAGCAGAAGTCTTCCTATGTGGACTGGTATGTCGTCAAATCCTTCGACGACCCAGCTACTCGTGCAAACGAGTTCCAATACAGTGGCTGGTGGGGCGTCGATACGTTGCCCGAGTTTGCGAATTCTGCGGACGGAACCGATCTGCATCCAGGTCCCAAGGCTTACATTTTTGACGCGACCAAACGTTGGATGGACCCTAACGGGGACGGAGATCCCAGCGATGGCATCTCGGGATGGCGATTGGATGTCGCCAACGAAGTTCCCATCCGTTTCTGGCAAGATTGGCATGTCTTGGTCCGCTCGATCAACCCACAAGCCTACACGGTGGCGGAGATCTGGGACGAATCGTCTGGGTACCTGGCTGAATGCGGGTTTTCCTCGACGATGAACTACCACGGATTTGCCTACCCTGTGAAAGGCTTTTTGATTGATGGACGTTTGCCACCCAGTCAATTTGCAGAAAGCTTTACATCACTCAAACAACTGCATGACCACCATGTGCAATTTGGTTTGCTGAATCTAGTCGATTCTCACGACACAGATCGACTAGCTTCCATGATCGTCAACGCGCGACGCCAGGACACCTACCGACGGTCAGATCGATTTGACCATCATGTATCCGTCACTGCCGTTTGAGTAGTA
>DAIRSD010000616.1:0-2402 GCA_036804625.1 Aureliella sp.
CAGATACAGAAAGTTGCACGTGTCTGCATCACTGAAGGAAGCTTCTAAGGGACTGGACGCGACGCCAACATCCACGATGGCCTTAAGTCGCAATTGGTCGATCTCAGTACGTAGCCATTCATGCGAGTCCGGCTGAAGGGTGACCGAAAAAAGCTTTTGATACTTGGCGTTCTCACCCTCGGCTTGTTGCGGAAGTGGTTCTCCCTCGGCGTTGCGCTGAACAGGCTTTTGCGGTCGTACTTTGAACGATCCGCGAGCTGATGTTCCGGAAACATCCAGTGTCTGGATATTGTCGTTGCGGAGCTGGTCTTGGAAAAATGTGAAGCTGATGCGGTCGACGTTATATCCGCTCCACAACGCATTGACCACAAAAAATGCGGCTACGACCAGCGCCAGAATCGGCCAAAACTGACCTCGTCTGGGTGTGCCTTCTTCGCTTTTTTGATTGTTAGCAGACGGTCGCTGCTTATCCATTCCTAACCCTTCTTGTATTCGCGGTTACCACTAATGGACCGAACGCTTGGCGGCTAAACCCAACCAACTCGGTCAAACGACGCATTCTACCCGAAAAGATCCTATTCTGGGCAGCCCAGCGAACAGTTTTCCACAGGCCAATCAGGTTTCAAATGCCATTTCACCTTGGGATTGCCCGTTCAGACCCCAGCCGATGATCGACGCTGAAGCTCACGCACCACCCGTTGCTGCCCAGCCGATCGAAGGTCGCTACCCAGGGGTGCCAGCCAATTGCGGTCAATGGTCACTCCTGCGCGAATCGCGTCGCACACGCTGGACGATAACTGATCGTCAGTCATGCGCCGGATCAACTGAACGTCAGCCCAGTCACTGCCCGCCTTGAATAATTCTATAGTCCAGTGCCAATCGGGCCGAGCTGACGTTGCAGGCGCAGAGGGCTGGCCAGACGGGTTACGCTCGGGAGAGCAGCCGGACTGCACGTGAGTTGATCTTTGTTCAGGTGTTGATCGCTGTTGGGGTGTTGACTGAACTGGTCCAGGTGTAGCCGCCGGTGATCTACCTGCCGCCTGCGATGATGTTTGTGGGTTGTCGATCGAAAGTGATTTTAGTTTGGCCGCCAAGACAGCAGGGACTCGCAACGATCCTAGCAACTGGGCACGCAGTCGCGGGTCGGCCAATTCATCGGCCACGCTGACGGTGGGACGGTTGCGAGTGGTCTCCTGCTGTTTGAGTAGTCCGGCCGATAACAGTAGATCAAGCAAAGCCACCGCATCGGTTTGTCGATACGAACTGAGAATGCCAAAACTGCCTAGCCGATGCAGGTTCAGCTTGGTCACTTTGGCATTGTTGGCCCCACATAAATACTGTGCAATCAAATGCTTGCCCAACCGCCCGTGTACTCGAGCGATTGCATCCAGCACTCGATTCAGCGATCCGACCAGTGATGAATGGTCCGCACTACTGGCCGACACGCTTTCTGCTGGTGCTGGATTGCTTGGCGCTGAAACGCTTGGCGTTGGGGCCTGGCCAGCGGACTGCGGGTTGGATAGATCCAGCTTGGGCCATCCGGCCTGTTGTTGACAGCGATCACACTGGCCGCATGGCGAAGCGTTGGTATCACCAAAGTACTTCAGAATGGTAAGCTGACGGCACAGGGGAGACTGAGCGAACTGCAGGACCTGATTGAGTCGGTCATATTCGGCCTCCTTGCGTTTTTTCAAACTCTCGAAGTCGATGGCTAGATCGCTGAAGGCCACGTCTTGCCTGCGAAAATGGATCGCGCGACCTCGGAAGGGTGGCACATACTGCACCTCCTCGATCCGCCGCAATTCGCGGATTTGACGTAGGAACGCATCGCGGTCTAATCCGGCAGATTGTAGCAGTCGCGATGGATCAACGAAGACCTCCTCAAAGCGGCGACTGCCCACCGCTAGCTCCAGGGATCGCAGCACCTGGCGGCGCACCTTAGCGTCGCGCGGAACCATGTCCACCAGGGTTGGCAGATCGCTGTCGATGCGAACGATGGCCAAACCAGAACCGGATTCATAGCGTTCAATGACCTGCGTTCTTGCCAGGATTTGAAGGCAACTGCCCACAGCCTCGGGTGAGCAGTTCAATCGCATTTGATCGCGAATCTGCTCCAAAGTCAGTTCGATAGGGTCATCCGGACAGCTCTGCAGGAACTCGTAGACCGACTGGATCATTTCGCGCGGCGGATAATTATTCTCGATGAAGAACTCTTGAATGTATCGGTCTTGAAAGGAGTAAAGCAGCGTGCAAGCTGAATGCTGGCCATCGCGTCCCGCACGACCGGCTTCTTGGTAATAGGCTTCCAGCGATCCAGGCATGTTATAATGAATCACGAATCGCAGGTCGGGTTTGTCGATACCCATGCCAAAGGCGTTGGTTGCAACGATCAGTCTTAGCTG
>DAIRSD010000617.1:0-2399 GCA_036804625.1 Aureliella sp.
AATGTCTCAGAAATCATTGATTTGCAAACCGAGAAGTCGGTAAAACATCTGATGAAGTCTACAATGAATAACAGCCAAAGGCTGCTTGGCTAACCATCAGAAATGCGTTTCTGTGGCGCGTCAGTAGGGACTGTAACGATTATTCTGTAGCTGAGTCAAGCGTAAGTTAACCCAGTCGGTAGTCGTCCTCAAAGAACGCCATCATGTCGGAAGGCACAACTCTAGCGTCGATGGCTGCTTGCATCCACTTCCGCGCTTTTTCCAGCAATTCAGGCGATGTATCAGCGGAAACCGAAACGTGAGCCGCTTTGATGGCTAGTGCATTCGGATCGTCAAGGGATAGGCTAAGTTCCGCTAGTGCAATCGACAGTCTAAGTGGCAATTTGCCGATCGGGTAGGTCTGGTTCTTGCCATCAACTCGAACTGCAATTAGTTGCGAATCAGCCTGGACGACTGCAACCAATCGCGAACCGATCTGAAGGGTCTGGCCCGCACTTAAGCCACTTGCCGCGTCTTGAACCGCCTGATGATAGGATTTCAGCAGCATTAGGATACTTTTAATGCGGGCAAGCTGTGCTTGCTGCTGTTGTGAGACTGCTGCTGGTTCCGCACTTAAGATCAATACTTCAGCCTGATTCAGTTCGCCAGAACGCAGTTGTTCACGGATTTCGGTCAATAAGTCAAACCATCGATTTCTGTCTTCAACTGATAAGGTCATTGCGGAACTCTTCGTACCGCCCTGCTCCGCTGAAATCCGTTCTATCGATGCCTGCGGGTTCGGCATCTGTTCCATCGACGACTGGTCTGGCGGATCACCTTCACTCGCGTCGGGATCGGCTGTAACAGGAGGCGATCCATCTTCTTCCAGACCTTTTACGGTGGGTAGTCGGCTGCGGCGCGCAGGTGGTGATGTTGTTGTTGATCCGGCAGAGATCGATTCTTGTGCGACTAGGGACGTTGGTTGGTTGCTGAGTGCGGAAGGCTGCTGGGCACGGTTGAGCATCCAGTAAAGTACGGCAAGAACGCAGCACAGAGTCAAGATGCAGCCGCCCATCGTCAGTAGATAGGTTTGATCACGCTTACGGCGTGAACGATTGCGTGTGGTCGGATTGAAGTGGCTGGTCGTGGTGGTCTGGCCACCGACAAGCGCGTGGTCTAAGGCTCGACCTGTTTGAACAGTCGCCTGGCTTTCTGATGACAAGTCAGACGATTCAGGCAAAGAGGTCTGTACGGACTGCATCTGTACCAAGCAATCAAAGTCTTTACGCAATTTCTCGGGGGGCGTTGGAGAGGTCGACTTTAGGTAGCTGGCGAGATCCAGAGGTGCCATCGGATCGCCCTGCGGCAGGACAGAGGCAAGTCGGTCAGAGCTGTCCAACTTGCCGGATGTTTTCTCCATGGAATTAGAGGGTGTAGCCGCAATCACGACCTGCTGGCCATAGACTTTCTCCCACAATCCGTCGTAAGCGGCTTTGCGCTTGGCATCAAGCAGCGTCTGTTGAGCCAAAGCCATTAACTTGCTCGCTCGCAGCGCAGTCTGACGATCATCCAGTCGTTCCAATCGATCGGAGAGCCGCTTCAGAGCTTGGCGAAGCAACTGCACATCATCCTGCTTGGGCGTGATCTTCAGAAGCGCGTACAAGTCAGGTATCTTTGTTGAAGGAGTAGGTTTTTCAGAGTTCATTGGTTTGGACTGCCACGAAAAAAGCCGGTATGCCAGACTTGAAGTGCAATCAGTAAGGTTGAACTTCAGGAACTGTGTAGGCGTGTGCTTCGCTTCGAATGCTACCCTGTTTACTATCTGTATCCAAGCTATCCCAGCGCTTGTCTTGACTGAAATCTTCGTCATTCATCCCCGTAGCTCTCCACAGGGCACGAGTACCGGCCATGTTGCGACCAGCCGTTGCGGTGCGGGAACGATAGGGTGGCTTAGTTTTCCCCGAATGAATGATGATGACTCTTGTCAAAGAAACCTAATCTTAGTTGGGCAAAAATGTTTCTCATAGTGCTGAACCGACCCGCCTCTAGGATTGCTGAACTTGCCGAAATCGAACTGTCGTGAGATAATGGGGTGATTGGCCCAAATCGACGACAGCCACCCAGTTTAGACCGTGAACGGTTGCTGATTCGCGATTCAATTGCCTGAAAGAAGTTGGTGCGATATGTTTACTTTGCGATATGTTGACAATCAGACGCTGCCATGTGGTTGGTTCGCTTTGCTGGCTGCGATGATTTTCTTGCGCGGGTGTGTTGTTTGTGAGAGCCCCCTATCGACGGCTAAGGACTCTAATCCAGCCTTGGCGGTGGTCGGCACTGGTGAGATTACAACAGGAGAAGATGAAGAGCCTCAGCGTTTGGTTGTCGCGCGCAGTGAGTATAAGGAGAACGTACTTCTGGCG
>DAIRSD010000618.1:0-2377 GCA_036804625.1 Aureliella sp.
AAGAAGTTGCGACCTGGAAACCGCTTTGGCCACTGAGAAATCAGACTGGTCACTGCCGGCTTATCATTCCAATTACCACTATCGTACTATTGACGAAGCTACAGGAACTTGTTGAGCGGGAAATCGTCTGGCGGATTGGGAACGTCGCGAATCTGCAAGTAGAAAGCAATCGCTTTTTCCACTTCTAAGGCCGTATCATCGATCATCACCGCAGGATAGTGATTGAACAGATTGGCCCAGTGAACCCAGGCCTGATCATAACTGTCCAGGGCTTCTTTCAGCTTACCAAGATCCATCAATTTGGCAGCTTCGTACATGTTGGTACGGGCCGCCAGCGCGGCATCATCCTGTTCGGCCACACAGCGAGCCTCCCAGTAGGGATAGTTAACTTGATCACGATAACGCTCAATGTGATCGATCCTGGTCGCAAGCAAATTAAGTTGCCCGGACATCTCAAGAGCCTTTACTTTTTTCTCTTCGGGAATGTCCAGCAGCAATTCACTGACAGGAACCTTCAGCATCAGTCGCGCAGATTCTGCCAAGCGAAGTTCGGCTGGGCTTAATGTCTCCTGGCTTTTGTCCAGAGCAGCAATTTGCTCAGGCGTAAGTTGGTCTCGTCGGGCTTGCAAAGCCTTGGTGTAACCTTCGCCACAGAACTGGTGAAACTCCTGCTCCAGTTCCTGTAATCTAGCTTGCGCAATATCTATCTCGGTTAGAAAAATCGTCGTTCCGTAACTTGTCTTGATTTGCCGCTGTCCGTAGGCGTTCCACTGAGTACCAGCTAAGCGCCAGGCCGTCCGGGCTTCTTCGCCCAAATAACCTTCCAATTGAATGGCATCCGCATGCTTGTACTGCCACTGAGGAGCCTTGACATAAAACATAAGCGGGCTTCGCGCAGGATTGGAGCCGGCATCAACCATATCGTACGATCGCTGATACCATAAAGCTCCGCAGCGCCAATTATCCGGCTTGCTATCAGGTCCCAGCGCCGAAGGTTGCAAGAAGTTTAGATTGCAGCGTGTTTCAATTTCGTTGTGAAAATTTCGATCGTTTCTAAATAGCTCGCGGAATTGAACACGTTCGTCGGCCATGCCCATCTTATTTCCAAACGCCCATCCCAATTCAAACGGCATCTCAGTCCGCTTCTTGTTGTACTTCGAGCCATCGATCAAAAAATCGATGCCCTTCTTGACCCATTCGTAGCGTTGGCGGTAGTCATCAAATTCGACAGACACATTCCAAGCTAAATTATGAGCCTGAAATTCCCAAACTTTGACATAATGAGGCTGTAGAATACGAAGTTGGTTAACGGTGGCCGAAAGTCGATCAAAGTACTTTTCCCGTTTGTAATGTTCGGCCCTTTGCCACAAAATCGTTGCAGCCACACCTCGCAAACCTAGCGTAGCCAAACGAGCAGACTCGCTGGCGGGATCCAGTTCACCCAAGTCGCTATGATTGAGATCATAATTGGTGCGAATCGCAGCCAAGCTTCCGCCCTCTTGAATGGCGGAGCCATCTTTGTCGCGAACTGAAGGATGCCCTAGAAAATAGAGCGGTATCAAAAGCGCAACCATCATGCTGATGTAGATGAGTCGTCGACGGAGCACTAAAGTGTTCATGCGGCGGCAAGCTCCCTGGTTTTGAGAAGGAAATATCCAATCAGGCTGGTTAGCAAAAAGTAGGCAAAGACAATTGTCAAATGTCTGAGGACCAGACTGCCCGGAATGTTGTAGCCATAAGCCACAAATTCCGAGGTGTTAAATTGTCCGAAGCTGGGGATAGCTTGAAACACAGCTCCAACACTATACAGTAGTGCCATGTCGGCATACTGGATCGTTTTCTCCAACGCTTCGTTGCCCAAATCCAATTCGATTGTGGCCGCAGTGTGCATCGGAATTCGAATCATCGATTCAATGGGACCACCACCAGGCGTGGCTCCAGTAGCCACGTCCAGCGCTAATGATCCAAAGAAGCCAAGAATTAAACTGGCCATGGTAGCCACCATAGCTACGGGACCGCTCAAGAAAGTACTGAACATCACACCCAAGCTGATCACGATAATCATCTGTAACCAGATCCCTAGGAATCCCTTGAACAAATTCCAGCCAAACAGACTGTCTCCGGCACGCAGATAAAGGTCGGCGGTCGACATGCCAAAGTACTGGCCGCGATCCGTACAACGCACCACCACTTGCCACTCTCCACGACCGCACAAATCGTCCCATAGGTTGATATTTTGAGGCTGGCCATCTTTACTGCCAGGTACGATCCTGGGGAATTCTTGTCGGTCGATAGCAAATTCTTGAATAATAAACGGCTTGCGTTCCGTTTCTACTTTCGCTTCAGCAAATCTCAAGTATACTTCTCCTCGCTCACC
>DAIRSD010000619.1:0-2373 GCA_036804625.1 Aureliella sp.
GAGGGGGCCAATCAGACTCGCGAGAAGATGTTGGTAACTCGCCAGAACGAAAATCAAGGGTTGAATTCCGACTTAAATAACTATTTGCGTGAAATTAAGACGCTAGAGGCGGCGGTCCAGCAAGCAACCGGCGAACTGGCTAGCATGAAACGGCAGCTTAGCAATTTGTATCGTAAGATCCAGTCACGGCACCAGCAAATGATCTCAACGGGATCATAACTTAGCACCAATCGGTGCTGGGCTCCCACAAACGAATCGTAGACATTGGCCAACCAACTTTCGCCCGAAACATCTCGAAGAATCATCAATCCAGGAGAAGTCGAAAATGCATTCCAACCGCCTGTTTCTAGTTGCCGCAGCAATTCTTGTGACGCTGCACTTCGTCTCGTCAGCTAGTGCACAATCATCGGTATTAACCGAGATATATGGCCAGGGCGTCCACAAGTATTTTTCATGTGACTACTTTGCAGCAGAAACTCTGCTTTCACAGGCAATTGACAGCGGGTCCCAGGACCCAAGAGCCTACTACTTTCGTGGATTGGCTCGCGAGATGAATGGCCGCGGTGGTGACATCGACTTCGAAGAGGGCGCGCGATTGGAGGCAGCCGGTTCGGTAGGCGTTAATGTGGGTGTCGCGCTAACTCGGATTCAGGGACAGGTGCGAGTAAAAATCGAAAAGGCTCGACAAGCCGCGCGACTGCAAGCTGCGCCCCACCGGCCAATGACTCCGCCAATGGTACCGGCGCTACCGCCCGCGCTGACACCCCTTGCGGTTCCAGTCCCGTCACCCGAGAACACCGATCCATTCCCTGGCGAAGGACTGCGATCTGAAGAGATCCAGGCGAGACCAGAACCAAGCGATTCGGAAACTACGCCTGAGGAACCTAGTTCGAATGCTGACGAACAGGTCAATCCGTTTGATGACGAACCGCGTGGTGAATCGCCCGCAGGCGATGATGTTCTGGGTGATCCGAATGAGACCAGCAGCGATGCACCTATGGCGGACGACCCATTTGGTGATCCGTCAGCTCCAGCCGAAGTTGACGCGCCCGCCGCCTCCGGCGACGATCCTTTCAGTGACGACTTCTAAGAGCGACTGGTGTATGGTGTAATTGTCTATTTAGTCGGTTGCCCTAGATGCACCGAGTCTTTGAGGACTACTCTTGCCTTGGATGTCATGTGTCATGATAACTTTGGTGTTTCAACTCGCGATCACTTAATTGTGCCGAGTACTCCTATGCTACGAGCTTGCTGCCTGCTTCTGTTTTTTGTCACCGGCCGCTAATTGCCGCTGTGCCATTGGCTGAGGAATAAAAAAGTTCGAAGGCTCCTGGAAAGTCGTCGAGTTCGACGCAACGGGCGTGAAAGTCGATCCAGGCAAAGGCGCTCTTGAGTCGGCAACGATCAAGAATGGAGTGTTGGACTTCTCGTCTCAGGGACAACGTTTTACACGATGATTTTGGCCGGAGATCAATCGGAAGATCCGGATACTCCCATGATGATTCAGGAATTTTTTGACTCATTCGAACTACTGGCCTTGCCTGAGGATGGAGTTCCTAAGTAGCCGATTCAAGCTCCCAGTCAGACCAAACGGGAACCACTGGTGATCCACTTCAAAACGGCCAAGGAAAACCAAACGGATCGGATCTTTGCTACGCTTCAGCGGTTGTACACAGGCAAGCCAGTTGGTTCGGTCGCGATAGGCGAGGTGTGCAAAATGGAACACGCCCAAGTGCTCAAATACCTGCATCGAGCGAAAGACGAAGGACGGGCTTCACCGGTTATGTCGGGTCCCGATGGGATTATTCGAGGTTGGGTGCCAGCCAGCGCCGCTCCGAGCGAATCGATTATCGAACAGAACGCCCGTCGGGCTGCGGAAGTCGTCAAGCAACTATCTACGGATGGCGAATTGATATCGGCCAATACAGTTGCACGCCAAATCAATGCAAAACAAGCAACCGTCGCTCGATGGCTCACTCAAGCCGAACGAATGAAGTTAGTGCGAAGCGTGCCTTATCGAGGTTGTAAGCCAGCTTAGTAAATAGACCTCTCCGTAGGCCCGTGCTGACCAAAGTTGGTTGTCGCGGGCCATTCTTGTTTATGGAAGGCACGTCATGGATGACGAACGAATGGAACTGACTGATCCGGATCACCCCAACGCCAAGGAAGCTGCTTCGATAACAGCCAGACTGCTGCTGCAACTGCATGAGAAGCGTCAAGAGGAAGCGAAGAACGAGAACGCCTCAATGCCTGACCACAACAACGAGGTCGAAGATGGCAACTGAGGACATGTCAAATGCTTCCACCGGCGATTCTGCCATCGCAGCTGCCCAGCGTTACATCCATCGCGGCTGGAACGTCATTCCCATTCCG
>DAIRSD010000620.1:0-2373 GCA_036804625.1 Aureliella sp.
ATGGTGTGGGCAATCATCTTCATGCGGTAAGCTCCAGTGGGGTTGATTAAACCGACATCTGAAACATACGTTAATTTCTGGAGCGGGAAATGGGTTTTCCTGATTCTTTGCCTATTTTCCCAAAGAACTACACGCTCTGGCCCCAGCTTGTTGCCTTCTTGCAACGCAGACACTTTGGCATGTTGCCAAGCCAATCCAAAACAAGTCGTTTTGTGGTAATTTGGCAACACTAGCTACGTTTCTGCTGCTGGGCTTATTCGTGCCGGAGCGCTTCGATGGGATTCATTCTGGCTGCTCGAATGGCTGGGAACATCCCAAATACGATGCCTATGAAAATTGAGATGAAAAAGGCTATTGGAATCGACTCCAGCACGATGGCTGGCGTCAGATTGCGAACCACTTCAGGCAGCGACGCCATCATGTCCGGATATTGATCCGAGGCGTACTCCCGTGCCCACACCACTGCGGGTTTGCAGAAGACACCTGCTAAGATGCCGGTGATTCCTCCCACGACGCTTAGTACTGCCGATTCCACCAAGAACTGCGAAACAATATGCGACTGCTTGGCCCCAAGGGCTCGTCGAATACCGATCTCGCGCGTGCGCTCGGTCACGGTAGCCAACATGATGTTCATGATGCCAATGCCGCCCACCAAAAGGCTGATTGCTGCTACCAAACCCATAAAGACCATGAACATCAGCCGAGTCGTCCGGGCCTGTTCCAGCAATTCCAGTGGGACAATCACGCTCACGTCTTCCATATTCTCGTGACTTGCCAGTGCATTCTCGATGATTTGAGCTGTGGAACGAACGTTTCGAACGTCGTCGACTCGCACAGTGATCTGATTTAATTGCAGCATCTCGCCTTCAAAGGTGCCTGAGCTGCGGCGAATGACGGTATCGCCAATGCGTTGCTGCAAGGTCTTGATGGGAATGTAGACGTCGTTTGAATAATCCTGAGCTTCCATGGATCCACCGATGGCAGCGGCCGCACCGCGATGCTTCAAGACTCCTACAATCAAGAAGAAGGTCTGATTCTCCGGCATGTAGATACGCTTGCCGATGGGGTCTTCGTATGGAAACAACTTCTCGGACAGACGAGCGGCTAAGACACAGATGCTCTCACGATTAAAATTTTCGGCTTCACTGATAAAGTGGCCTCGATCGATCGATAGGCGAGCAAAATCGGCGTACTGGGCCGTGCAGCCCACCAATCTTCCATCGACAACTTGCTGGTTGTATTGAAATTGTCTGCGTATTTCACGAATGGGAATCGCACTGCGTATCGTAGGAATGGTCGACACCAGCATGTCAAACTCCTCACGCGTCAATCCGTAAGGAGTCACTCCGGTAGCCGCCATTTTTTCGCTGGGCGGTTTGACCGAGCGAATCATGATCGTGTCCGCTCCCAGGCTTTCAATTTGTCTCTGGGCCTCTTGACTAATGCCTTCGCTGATCGCCAGCAGCCAAATTACGCTAGCTACGCCGATAAAAATCCCCAACACGGTCAGCAGCGAACGCAGCGGATGCAGCAACAGACTTTTGATGCCCAGTGAAAGTGTTCGAAGTAGTAGCATTTTCTTACTTTCTAGTCGGGCGATCGTTCAGCCTGGACCATCAATTCCGCTTCGGCTGCCAGAGCCTGAGCTGCCGCAGCATGCGCTCTATCAGCCGCCGCTTGCCGCTGCTCTGGCGCATTGGGAGTGTCTGACTGCAACAGTCCATCACGCAAGCGAATGACTCGTTTGGCTCGCGCTGCCACGTCGTCTTCGTGAGTCACCATAATGAGCGTGCGACCTTCCTGGTTCAGTTCATCAAACAAGGCTAGTATCTCGGCGGTAGTTCTTGAGTCCAAGTTACCGGTGGCTTCGTCCGCCAAGATGAAGTAGGGGTCGTTCACTAGGCTGCGCGCGATTGCCACGCGTTGCTGTTGACCTCCTGAGAGCTGAGAGGGCCGATGCCCCAATCGCTGGCTCAAACCCACGCGCTCGGCCAGCTCGATACAGCGTCTGCGCTGCTTGGCCCCCAGTCGGCCTTGGTAGTACAGCGGAACTTCAATGTTTTCGACAACGGTCAACTGCTGAATCAGATTGTAAGACTGAAAAACAAATCCGATTCTGGGCGATCGAATCTCTGCCAGTTGATTGTCAGTCATCTTGGCTACATTGTCCGCGCCCAAAAGCAATTGTCCTGAAGTTGGCTGATCCAGGCAGCCCAGCAAATTCAGCAATGTGCTTTTTCCCGCTCCGGAAGGACCCATGATGGCAACGTAATCGCCTTCGGGCACGTCAAACGATGCGCCCCGCAAGGCTCGCACCGTTTCACCCTTCAAAACATACTCTTTTCTTAGCTCTCGAATGGAGCAAGCATGCAT
>DAIRSD010000621.1:0-2368 GCA_036804625.1 Aureliella sp.
CCAACTTTGGATCAAACGACTGCTTGTTACTCTTATTGGCTACCAGTTCGATCGCAGCTACCATTCCCACTCCACGGATTTCCCCAACCAGCGGGTGGCTTTCCAGTCTTTCGCGCAGTCGCTTTTGCAGGTAATTGCCCGTCTTAGCAGCTCGCTGGACTAGATTTTCGCTTTCGTAGATTTCTAAATTGGCAAGAGCTGCGGCGGCTGACACGGGATGTGCCGAATAGGTAAAGCCATGCCCAAACGGCGTGGTGCTACCTTCGAGCACTTGCCAGATAGATTCACTGACCATCGAAGCAGATAAAGGAACATATCCGCTAGTTAGCCCTTTGGCCAAGGTCATCATATCTGGCTCAAGATTGTAGGTGTTACTGCCAAACCACTTTCCAAGCCGTCCAAATCCGCAAATGACTTCGTCGGCCACTAATAAAATATCATACTTGCGAAGAATAGGGACGATGGCCTCGAAATAGCCCGATGGTGGTACAAAAACGCCGCCTGCACCCATGATGGGTTCTGCAAAAAATGCGGCGATTGTCTCAGGGCCTTCTCGCAAGATCAACTGCTCTAGCTCCTGTGCTAGTGACGCAGAAAACTCCAGTTCGGTCATGCCTGGCTGGGCAAAGCGATAGTGATGGGGCGTGGCTAGATGAAAAAATCGGTTTATATCTAAGGGCACGTCAAAGCCACCGTGCAGGTTAGGCAAACCACTTAAGCTGGCAGAAACGACGGTAACGCCATGATAAGCACTGCGACGTGCGAGTAGCTTTTTCTTTTCAGGTTTACCTCGCAGGTTGTTGTACTGCCAAATAATCTTGACATTGGTATCGTTAGCGTCCGATCCGGACAGGCCGAAGAAGGCGCGAGTGACAGATTTTGGCGTTAACCTGACCAGTTGACTTGCTAATCGGATCGAAGGTTCGTTAGCCATTGCCAAGAACGAATGGTAGTAGGGTAGTTGTTTGATCTGATCAGCCACAGCATCGGCTATGGACTGGCGTCCATAGCCAACGTTGACGCACCACAGGCCGGCAAAAGCGTCCAGATACTCTCTGCCAGCATGGTCTGTCAAGCGTGTTCCCTGACCGCGCACCATCATCAAAGGTCCGTTCTTTTGATGGTCCGACAACATGGTGAACGGATGTAGGTGAGAACGCTTGTCTAGTTCGAGCAGTTCCGACATTTCCAGGTGGACCGAAGGATCAATCACGGGTGAGGTCTCTTGGGTACGAGAAAACTTAAATGATGCTGAAGGTGGATGATTTGCAGCTCTTGCATCTCTTGGCGACTCATTTTGCCAAAGAGTGGTGAGGCGTGAAGGGGACCTTGAAAACGCTTAAAGCGCTCGACCTGTTTTGCAAATTGATCCACGGCGGCCGCATCGGCCAGTTCATCTACCTTTTTAACCGTGGCAGGCATGGTGGGACCGCCAGATTTCATTTGCCGAGTCCTCAAAATTTTGGCTCGAAGCGATTTGCCAAAACTGATTTTCATCATCCATAGCATGACTCGGATTGGCAGCGCGGCTCGCGGGTATCCATCCATGGGAAAACTGAGCCAGTCGCTGCAGTGGGCAAGTACCTGAGCCAAATTCCAGTTGCCCGCCAGCAAGTAACCATCGGCTAACAAACGCTTTGCTTCTGAAACGGCATCATCCAAACTGTCAAACTCTAGCTCTCGTCGACTCACTTGATTCATCTGGCTCTGCTCCACCAAGAAATTTGTAGTGGTACACAGGCTGTTGGCTGGCCTGTGTACCTCCACAATATGGCACACGGTGCGGCCGATGGCAATCGTAGTCGTTAGTTTCCTGACGATTACTGTACTGGCTAGCTGCCAAAGAACATGCGACGAAGTGCTGCGTTCTTGCGTCGTTCTAGTTCGATCAATCGAGCGATCGGTCCCATCTGACCTCGTTGGCTGACTGAGGGACGTCCGTAACGGCCGCCAGCGGCACTGGCTGTGTTGCAGCCGCTACCAACAAATGTCATCGCGATTAAGGCGATTAGCAAAGCTTTTTTCATCTTGTAATACTCCGTTATGTATTGAGATTTTTGAGTAAGGGGCAGCTTCCGATAGAATTGCCGCTTGTTGGGACTACGTCGTCCAGAACTGGCCGATCCAATGCCGCCCAAATTTGCTTGCATTGCCCGTAAGAGATCGGTGAAAGTACCATGCGACTGAAAAGCAGATGCTTGAAAAGACGGGGCGTTTAGAAAAAATGTTTGGATTCTAGCGAATATAGCGATTGGGGGGCTTTGTCTGGAAGTTAAAGATAATTTGAGGGTTGTTAAAAGACGCACTAAACGCAATATTGGCTTGTCGCGGCTAGCCATTTTCTTACAGGAAACGGACTTAAAGTATC
>DAIRSD010000622.1:0-2366 GCA_036804625.1 Aureliella sp.
AATTGTGAGTAGACTCCGACCAGCGGCTGCAACTTGGCGGGATCAATCAAATCCCCTTTGTAGACCACGATGATGGGCTCAAGCGACGCCTGTTCCGCAGTGACCAAGAATCGATCGATCAAATGGGCTTTCAAATCGGGCTGAGCTGCACTGGCTACGATCAGGATCTGCTGAACGTTGGCGACCAGGATGTGGCGTTTGCCCTTGCTGGTTCGGCTTAAGACGCCTTGCCTGGGCTTGACGGAAACGATCAGACCCTGACTCGCTCCCTCAGGGCGATAACCTACCACATCACCCGCCACCACCACATGCCTGGCATCGGTGGAAATCGACTTGAGAACTTGTCGCACGGCGCATCGGACCATCACGCCCGACTGGCTCACCACGACACATTCCAGTCCGTGAACCTTCAGTACGCGTCCAACTAAAACACTAGTGTCTTCCGATTCCAACTCGATCGAAAGGCCCTCTTCACTATCGGAAGTCTGACCCTGGATCGTTCGATGCCGAGTCATATCGCCTTTTCCGCTGACTCGCTGATGCGAAGCGGACTGATCGTCCAAGCTGCCATCGCGAAACTGGCGAGTCCAATTCGAATCACGAGGGCGCTGTTGGTAGTTCTTCTTGAACTCGGTGCGAATCTTATTGGGTCTGGGCTTTTTGGACATGGTCAGGTACAAAATTGCTCCAGAGCATCAGCCTAGCTAGCTGATTGAGTTGATCCATCGTTGGTCGATGCAGTAGTCGATTTGTTCGTTGCGGCACTGGTGGACAGCATGGACTTGGCCGCGGGTACCGGAGATCCATCTTTGGGGGCCTCGGTAGTATGCTCGCTGGCGGGGCCGTGAACCGAGACGCCTATCAGTTCTTCGATATCAGTTTCGGATAGCTCTTCTCGTTGCAGCAGCGCCGTGGTAACCTCTTCCAATTCTTGACGCCGCTCGTTCAGCAGTTCGTTTGCTCGCAAACTGGCAGCGTGAAGGACGCGGGCCACTTCGCCATCGATCAGTTCCTGCGTGTGTTCGCTAAACTTGCGCTGCTGGTGCATTTCTCTGCCCAAGAAGGGATCTTCGTCGGACGTTTTGTAGCTGACCGGCCCCAGTTTAGGGCTCATCCCCCAGTGCGTCACCATACGACGTGCGATGTCGGTCGCACGTTCCAAATCGTTTTCAGCACCGACAGTCATTTCATCAAAGATCATTTTTTCAGCGCTTCTTCCAGCCAGTAGCACAACCAACTGGTCCTGCAGTTCGTTCTCGCTGGCGCTGACACGGTCTTCGGTGGGTACAATTTGAGTCACGCCTAGGGCGCGACCGCGCGGAATAATGGTTACCTTGTGAACTCGCTGGGCACCTTCCAAGAACCATGCAGCCAGAGTGTGTCCAGCTTCGTGATAGGCAGTTTTTCGCTTCTCTTCATCGCTTAGCACTTCCTCGCGTTTGGCACCCATCAGGACTTTGTCGCGGGCGTAGTCAAAATCCGCACTGCCAACTCGGTTTTTGTTATTGCGAGCGGCCCATAGAGCGGCTTCGTTGACTAGATTGCGAATGTCGGCTCCGGTCAGACCGATCGAAACGGCAGCCATTCGCTGCAAATCGACATCGTTGTCCAGCGGCACGTCGCGCGTGTGGACCTTGAACATTTCCAGTCGACCTTTCTGAGTTGGTCTGCCGACGGTGATATGCCTGTCGAAGCGGCCAGGACGCAGTAGGGCTGGATCCAATACGTCGGGGCGATTGGTTGCGGCTAGCACAATGACCGACTCGGAAGGCGCAAAACCGTCCATTTCACTCAGGATCTGGTTGAGCGTCTGTTCGCGTTCATCATGCCCACCACCCAGACCAGCACCGCGCTGACGGCCTACCGCATCGATTTCGTCGACAAAGATGATGGCCGGCGAGTGCTCTTTGGCCTGTTGAAACAGGTCCCGAACGCGACTTGCCCCGACACCCACGAACATCTGGATGAATTCACTACCGTTGACCGAGTAAAAGGGAACGCCAGCTTCGCCGGCTACAGCCCTTGCTAGCAGCGTCTTACCCGTTCCCGGAGGGCCGTTCAGCAGCACGCCTTTGGGGATGCGTCCTCCCACACGATGGAATTTCTCCGGGCGCTTCAGAGACTCAACCAGCTCCTGCAAGTCGGCTTTCACCCCGTCCAAACCGGCCACGTCCTTGAAAGTCGTTTGCTGATCGTTGGCTTCATAACGCTTGGCAGTTGAACGCGAGAATCCCGAGAAAAAGCCTCCGCCCCCCATCATCTGATTCTGAGTCCGGCGGAACATGATCCACAGAGAAACCAGCAGAGCTACGGGTAATAACAGCATCAGCGTCAGATACAGATAGTTGAACGTGTCTGCATCACTG
>DAIRSD010000623.1:0-2358 GCA_036804625.1 Aureliella sp.
GGTGGCAACGGCTGGACCTGATCGATCGTGGTCAGAGGGCCATCCTGGAATTCGCTGACCTGCTACTGACTACAGAACACCTTGCGACCTACACAGGTACCAGCTCCCTGCTGAGTTTTGACGGCCAGTTCTGTCAAGATTTCGTTGCTTTCGATGGATGCTATCGGCAGTGACTCAGTCGCTCCATAAGGTGTATGCATTTGCGCGTCGGCGGGCAGCAACTGACGCATCGATTCAAGAACACGGGCCGGTACTGGCGCACCGGCAGATAGTACCAGTTTCAGACTGGGAACTTTTCGTTTGTGATCAGCCGCATATCGGCCCACTGCGGTCCACAACGCGGGTGAACCAAACGCCTGATTGATCTTCCACTGATCGATGGCGTCCAACAGTTTGGGAGGATCCACATCGGCAGGCCGCGTGGGATCCATGTCTGGAATGACCGTCGTGGTGCCCATGACTGCATTAAACAAACCGAACAGCGGGAACCCAGACAGGTCTTTCCCGCCTGGTCGTATGCCGTAGTGCTGTGCAATGGCATCTACTTGACTGTTAAAGGTGCGATGTGTGTATAGGACTCCTTTGGGTGGCCCCGTACTGCCGGTAGTGAAGATGATGGCTGCTTCAGAGTCTTGAGCGGTTGGAGGTGGCTCAAACGACGATGGTGGTGTACCCAAAAGCTGTTTGAGAGTTGGTGTGGGTAGGATACCAAAAGTAGGACCAACCGTTACATTCAGCTTGGCACGCGGAAATCGGCTGGAAAACATCCGTCGAATGCAGTGCGCAATGGGGATGGCGACAAAACCATCTGGATCGGTGGCCTGTAAACATCGCAATAGATTCTTGCGTCCCATGCCTGGGTCCACCAGCACGATGACCGCGCCGATTTTCAGCAGCGCGAAAACCAAAGCGATGAAGTCGGCTCCAAATCGAACCAGCAAGACAATTCGCATGCCCGGTCTGACGCCCATTTGCTGAAAGCCAGCGGCGATTGAAGACGTGATCAGTTCCAATTCCGTAAAAGTAACCGTCTTGTAGGGGCGCTTTGTTGCTAGCTTGGCACTTCCCAAAGGGCTGGCCAGTGCAATCTGCTCAGGAATTCGTGCTGCCATGGCGGGCAGTCTGGCAGCTACGTTGTTTAGTTCCCAGCTTGAAACGGTTGAACGATCTTCAGACATCGGTTAATTCTAATTACTTGTTTGCGACCTGCTGCTGAACAAACTGAATCATCTCACGAGCGATATCCACTTTCAGACAAGCGCTAACCGCTTTCCAGCCCGGAACCGCATTGACCTCCAGCACATACAACTGTCCATCTTTGGCGGGCAGCAGATCGACACCTACGACACTTCCATCGACGCTTCGCGCTGCCTGGCGGGACAACTCTAGTTGCTGATCCGTCAACTGATGGACTTCAGCCACGCCGCCTTGGGAGACATTCGTACGATAGTCGCCACGACTGGCCCAGCGCTGAATGCTGAATGCTTGCTGCCCTATCCATAATACGCGAATATCATAGCCGAAATTCGGGATCATGGGTTGAACGTAAAGCACTTGACCTAGTTGTTGAAGCGTAGAAAAGGTGCGCCAGGCCAGATCGCGGTCCTGCAATCGGATGATGCCTCGACCCTCTCCGCCAAAAAGCGGCTTGACCAGCACATCTCGTCCCAATTCCTCGAAAGCAGCCAGCGCTTGATCCCTTGTCTGGCAAGCCACGGTTGGTGGCACCAGTATTCCCGCCTTTACCAATCGGTGCAGCGTTAGCCATTTGTCAATTGATGTCTCTAAGCAGGTAGGTGAATTGATCACCGCTGTGCCCAGCGATTGCCAGACCTGCAAACAATCCATGCGAAAGATAACCTGTTCCAAACTTCCCAGAGGCATCGTACGGACCAGAATAGCGTCCAATGGATTTTCTGGATGCGCTTGGTCGCTTACGTTCATAAGCTGCTGATGGGTATCAATGGGGCCACCGTCGGTACTTGGCTCAGCAGGTATCTTGCCTGGGCCAATGCAAGCCTGAAGTTGCGGAAATGCAAGAACGTCTGCACGACAACCCAGCGACTGTGCCGCCAACAGTAATTGCCGCGTGTATGGGCTGGCTGCAGATCCTAAAACTCCAATACGCATGCTCATGGCATACTGTCCTTAACCCATCTGTTCGACGGCAAATGACTTGGCCACTAGATCTTCGCGCAGTTCGCCAAAGTGCCATCCGCGCCCGGTTCGCAAGTTATGAATGGCCACTTCAGCGGGGCTAAACAGCGCAGGATCAATCTTGTAGAAATCATTGTTGCAGCGCTTGAATATTTCGGCTAAAGGCTGACCTATATCGCGGGAGCAAGAAGTGGGTACTTT
>DAIRSD010000624.1:0-2355 GCA_036804625.1 Aureliella sp.
CATGATATAAGGTATCACAAAGCAGTAACACATCGGATTGGTTTGTCTTTCGTCCAAAGTCTTCCAAAGAAGCACAGATAGCCAGGAATTCGCCGATGGAATCCCAGCGCAAGTGCCCTTCTTCAATAAACTGCTCGACATGTTTTGGAGCCGAACCACCGGCACCGGTTTCATACAGGCTACCACCGGCAAGCAAAGGTACAATCGACAGCATCTTGGCGCTGGTTCCCAGTTCCAGAATGGGAAACAGGTCGGTCAAAAAGTCTCGCAGAACATTGCCTGTGACCGAAATCGTATCCAGTCCCTGCTTGGCTCGTTGGCAGGTAATTTTGGCGGCCGCTTGCGGAGCCAAAATTTGAATATCCAGATCACGAGTGTCGTGATCTCGCAAATACTTCTCCACCTTAGTGATCAATTCCGCATCGTGTGCTCTATTTGAATCCAACCAGAAAATTGCAGGCGAACCGGTAGCTCGGGCTCGCACGACGGCAAGTCGCACCCAGTCGCGTACTGCGGCATCTGCTGTTTGGCACATGCGCCAAATATCACCTGCTGCGACTGAGTGCCGGAAAACCAGGCTGCCGTCCTGCGTGGTGACCTGCACTTCGCCAACAAAGGGAATGATAAACGTCTTATTGTGCGATCCGTACTCTTCGGCCTGTTGTGCCATCAAGCCCACATTGGCAACGTTGCCCATCGTCCTGGGATCGAACGCGCCATTGGCTTTGCAAAAATCGATCACAGCTTGATAGAAGGTTGCATAACTGCGATCCGGAACAACCATCAATGTGTCCTGAAGCTTACCGTCCGGCCCCCACATTCTGCCGCCATCGCGAATCGCTGCAGCCATTGATGCGTCGACTATCATGCCACTTGGGGTGTGCAAGTTAGAGATGCCTTTGCTGGAGTTGACCATGGCTAGTGCTGGTCCAGTGGCAATAGCGGCCTGAATGTCGGCCAGGATCAATTCCTTCTGTGGATCGGACAACTGCCCAAGACGCTCCAGCATCGGTTCCAGACCGTTATTGGGATCGATCCCAGCAGCACTCAGCGCCTCGCTATGCTTTTGATAGGCTTGACCCAGGTAAACTTTGACAGCGTGCCCAAAAATGACCGGATCGGAGACCTTCATCATCGTCGTCTTCAGGTGCAGCGACAGAAGCACACCTGATTGGCTGGCCTGATGAAATTGCTGAGTGTAGAAATCACGCAGCCGAGCGATATCCATGAAGCTGGCATCAACGATTTCTCCAGCTTTGACGCTCAATTGCTCTTTCAGGACCTGACGTTGCCCGGAACGGCCAACCAGTTCGATGCGCAGCGTGTCGGCTTGACCAAACGTGTGCGACAGCTCGCTGCCGTAGAAGTCGCCAGTACTCATGGATGCAACGCAAGTTTTCGACGAGGGACTCCACGCACCCATCGAATGCGGATTCTTGCGAGCATACTCCTTGACAGGCGCTGCAACGCGGCGATCTGAATTGCCTTCGCGGATCACCGGATTGACGGCACTGCCTAAAACCTTTGCATAACGAGCCTTGACCTCTCGCTGCGCATCATCTTGTGGAGTCTCTGGATACACGGGCACAGCGTAGCCCTGTCCGCGTAGTTCGGCGATTGCGTCGACTAACTGTGGGATCGAAGCGCTAATATTGGGCAGCTTGATTACATTGGCGTCCGGACGCTTCACTAGTTCGCCCAATTCGGCCAGCGCGTCGGAACATCGTTGCCGTTGATCAAGGCATTCAGGGAAGGCCGCCAAGATGCGTCCTGCCAATGAGATGTCTCGTTCGTAAACCTCCAGACCCAGCGGTTTAACAAAGGCCTGCAGAATCGGAAAGAAAGCACGGGTCGCCAGTGCAGGTGCTTCGTCTGTAAACGTGTAGATGATCGTGTTCTTCACTTCGAACCTTTCGACTCCTAACAAAACCCAAACCACTCTAGCAATGGGTGGACGGCAAAGGCTGGACCGGCAAGCTTTGTTTCATTGGTTGCCAAATGGGTCGCTATTGGGCTATGCAGTCAGAGAGCGATCTGGCTAGCCCAGGGCTGTGCCACTTCAGTCGTAAAGCGGTGTCTCAAATCTAACGTATTGACATACCACCTTACTTAAGCGTCATTAAGAGCCTGCTCTAGTTTTGCCTTGGGTGGCATGCCTACAAATCGCTCGGCCACTTCGCCGCCACGAAAGACCATCAGCGTTGGAATGCTTTGGATGCCGTATTGATTGGTCACTTCAGGGTTATCGTCGATGTTGACCTTGCCGACCTTGACCTTCCCTGCATATTGCTGCCCCAGTTGATCGATCAACGGCGAGATCTGTCGGCATGGACCGCACCAGGGGGCCCAAAAGTC
>DAIRSD010000625.1:0-2349 GCA_036804625.1 Aureliella sp.
TACCATCCTGATTTCACACAGCAACGCACGAGGCTTTGAATGCTGTCTTAATGGAAGTTAGACCCCATTCGACTAAGCATTGGCCGTCCTCCTGGATGAGCTCTCAGACAATCTGCAATGTCGGAATCGGTGGCATTTGCGCAAGTCTTACAACCGAAATTCAACTTTCGACTGGGGCTACGGTCGATTGTGATAGGATAGCAAGTAATGTCAACGATACCGCCATACGTTGGTTCGTATTGGGGGCCCGGGGTACAGTTTTGTTGAATATCACAATGCCGCAAGAAGCTTCCTAAAAAACCGTGCTCCTACACTTGTGCGCATCGGACCGCATACAAGCCATTCGGATCCAAACCTCCTGTCGGCGTACCCTCCACATACTCATACAAATTCCACTTACTACCCTGGAACCCAATCGGATCTTGGTTGAGCCAACGACCCAACGTTGGCGACAGATCTCGGTTGCGGAAGTGGTAGTAGCTGGCTGCCCAGTCGAAGCGGCCTCCTTGATGTAAGTATCGCCAGGCGAATTGGCTTTGTCCATTGGCACGAGGCACAAAATTGGCATCTAGCACGGTCGGCACTCCGTAGGCCTGGTAGTAATACCGCTCGACCACCGCACCTGTCGAGCCGTCAATCAGCGCCGTCACGTTGAAGTTGGCGTCCTGCGCCACATAGTGCCGCTGCTCCAGTCCGTCACCGTTGGGGCCGTTGGTGTTGTTGCCGTCGGCATTGCGATCTCGCAGGATCAGAGCATCCACATAGACGGGACTCCACACCTGCTGTGCCTGAACCACGCCGCTCTCTCGCTCTTCAAGCACTTGCCAATTGGCAGAATAGTACAGCACGCGCTGAGGGGCTGTGCCGATCTGCTCTGTGATCCGCCGCTTCAGTCCGTCGTATTGGTACTTCACGGTAGTGCCTCCATTTTGCACTTGGACCAGGCGGTTCCATGCGTCATACTTCAAGGTCCGACCTTGCTCGTCGGTGGTCATGTTACCGGCTGCGTCGAAGCTGAGCGTAGCACCGCCAACCTGAGTGACCTGATTCTGGCTATTGTGCGTGCGGCTCTGCACGCCACCCCAGTTGTTCTCCAGCCCGATCCAATTACCCTGACCGTCCAGTGTCCATCTCTGGCTTTGCGTCAGATCGGCCAAAGGATTGGCCGCTGTATCGAGAACGGACAGTTGTTGGGCCAGGTTGGAGCGGGCTGCTAGGATGTCGTTCGTTCGTATCATGCCGTCCTTGTCTATGTCTCGGACATCGCTAACACCAGCTTGCTGCGCTAAATGGCTTCGGATCTCAAGAATATCACTAATTCGAACAAGCAAATCACCAGTGGCGTCTCCTAACAGGTGGCCAGCATAAAAGATTTCATCTTCGGCCAGCCCCGTGTTGGCGGTTGATTTTAGCGTGACTCGTAGCCAACGGTCTTTGATCGCGTTGTCGGCCCAGCGCAGAATCACGCGAGCGGGAGTGCTGCCCGATGCAGGGATCACTTCGATCTGAGTGGGAGCCGGCGCAGCGGCCCAACTGCCGGGCGGATTGTTTGGCTGGTCGTACACATTCTGTGGACTCATCTGGAATTGAAAATCGGCTGCCGTCAGGTTGGTTGAGGCCAGATCCTGAATATCGAAGACCAACCCGTTGATGCCTCGACTGGTGTTGATCATGTTCTGATAGCCCAGAGTCAATACGCCAGAAGATTCGCGAGCCAACGATTTGCCGGTGTCCAAAGCGGCCTGAACGCCAAAGGTCGTGTCGAAGTACGAACCCTTGTGATAGAAGTAGCTGCTGACGATTCGGGCACCGCGCTGGCTGCTGGTCAACCGGTTCATGCCGTCGTAGTTGTATATTTCGTTTAGGGCTGAATCGATGGCGTTGGTGCGCGACAGTCGATTGCCATTATGATCGTAGGTGTACTGGAATCGATCCACATCGGCAACCGCAGTTCGCCAGCGCTGATCGACCACTCGGCCAAAGCGGTCCAGGCCCGTGTAGATATCGCCCGCATCGCCGTTGGGTTCGCCTATCACCTTGACATAGCTTAAATCCACACCCGGCTCAGCGTGAGCGCGGCGGACTACCGTCGACTGGCCAAGATAATGGTAATTTTCTAGTATGGCCGACGAGTCTGAGATACTGGTCAAACGGCTGATAGCATTGTCCACAGCGCCGGTGTAGTTGTAGCTGATGGCCCTGCCGGGGAGTGACGCCGGGGACACACCACTTGCATTTATTCAGCCCCTTCGAGAGTAGCAGGGTAAATCCCACTACGCCCCTTAGATTGCCGGTTCTTACTCAGAGGAGCTTTGGCCGTCACGAAAGATGAGTGTACCCAGCCCGGCT
>DAIRSD010000626.1:0-2349 GCA_036804625.1 Aureliella sp.
CATTGGATGTCTTTGCTCCGCACCATTGGATTTCTGGCTTTGGAGTCTTTCGGCAGGATAACTCGCAGTTTTCCCGCGAATTTGCCAATGTGCCCAAGTACTTACAAGTCTTTCAGCAGCACTGGTCCATGGACCAGCGCGGCATCGATTGGCGATATCCAATGCTGGACGTGCATGGCCTGACCTTTGGAATGATGGGTGGTGGTTTCGGCGGCAACCTCTATTTTAGGCGTGGCCAAAGAATGTTTGCCACTCCCATGATGGCCATGGAAGCTGCAGCAGCTCCTGAAAGTGCGGCCATGCCGGAAGGCGCGATGCTGCAAAAGTCGACAGCGGACAGGTCTGGTGTCGCACTGGCCGCCGATGGTGAAGCCGCTCAGGCTACGGTCGGAACAACTGGTGATTCTGGTGGTGGCACTCCAACAACGACTCAGCCTCCAATCAGCCTGGCTGGTATTCCTGTTCGCACGAACTTAAACGAAACAGCCTTCTTCTTTCTTCATTTGATCTCCAGTTCGGAAGGTTTGGTCAAGATGGAATTCACCATGCCTGAAGCGCTGACTCGTTGGCGATTCCTGGGCTTTGCTCATGATCAGCAACTTCGCGGTGGACTGCTGAGCGATGAAGTGGTGACCAGCAAAGACCTGATGATCCAGCCTAACCCTCCGCGATTTTTACGCGAAGGGGATGAACTGGAAATGACCGTGAAAGTCACCAATCTTTCTGTGACGCGGCAGACCGGTCAAGCTGCACTCAATTTTCTCGATCCACAAACAAACCAGTCACTCAATGACCGGTTATCCATTTCGACAGGTCAGCAGCAGTTTGATATTCCGGCCGGTGGCACTCAGACATTGTCTTGGCGCATCCGCGTCCCCGATGGGATTCATCTATTGACTTATCGCACTGTGGCTTCTACTGGCCGATTGAGCGATGGGGAGGAAGGCTATCTGCCGGTCTTGTCGAGGCGCATTTTAGTGACTGAGTCCTTACCGCTGCCAATTCGTGGTCAGCAGACTAAGCAGTTTAACTTTCAGCGTCTGATCGATTCTGGCAAGTCTTCGACGCTCCAACATCAATCGCTAACCGTTCAGATGGCGTCCAACCCAGCCTGGTACGCAGTGATGTCACTGCCGTACCTGATGGAATATCCGCATCAATGCAGCGAACAATTGTTCAATCGCCTGTACGCTAACTGCCTGGCAGGGCATATCGCTGCCAGTGATCCAAAAATCGAGCGCGTGTTCCAGCAATGGCGTGGCACCGAGGCACTGGACAGCCCCATGCAGAAGAATCAGGAGATCAAGTCGGCGGTTCTCGAGGAATCGCCATGGGTTCGGCAGGCGCAAGCGGAAAGTCAATCAAGAAGAAATGTTGGGATACTGTTTGATCAAAATCGGCTTCGCGACGAAACCACTCGCGCGCTGACCGAATTGGCTCAGCGGCAATTAGGCGATGGTCGCTGGGCATGGTTCCCTGACGGACCGCCCAGCGATTATATCACGCTGTATATCACAACTGGTTTTGGCCGTCTGCGACATTTGGGTGTTGCCATCGATCCCACCGTGGCCATTCGTTCACTGGGCGCGCTAGACAATTGGATGGCCCAGCAACATCAATTGGCTTTGGAGGCGATGCGAAAGCACAACGACAATCCCTCAAAACCAAGTGACGCGCTGAATGAAAAACGACCCGAGAATTTTTTAAGCCACTCGGTGGCCATGTATCTTTATGGTCGCAGTTTTTTCTTGCCAGAGCATCCGATTGGCATCGAACATCAGTCGGCTCTTCAGTTCTGGCTCGACCAGGCCCAAAAACACTGGTTGCAACTGGGCAGTCTGCAATCTCAGGCGCATCTAGCCCTTGCCCTGCATCGATTCGATCAGCGTGACAGCGCCAGAAAAATTATGGCGTCTCTGAAAGAACGTTCGCTGACCAACGAAGAAATGGGAACGTACTGGGCGACGGCAGAGCAATTTTACTGGTGGTACCACGCGCCCATCGAGTCCCAAGCAGCGCTGATCGAAGCGTTTGACGAGGTGGCTGGCGACGCTCAGATGGTCGAGGATTGCAAGGTTTGGTTACTGAAACAGAAGCAGACTCAAGACTGGAAGACAACTAAGGCAACGGCTGATGCAGTTTACGCGTTATTGCTGCGCGGAACCAATCTACTAGCTTCGGATCAATTGGTAGAGGTTCAATTGGGGCAGTCGGAGGTGAAGCCAGACAAGGTCGAGGCCGGGACCGGTTTTTATCAGCAGCGGCGCTTGGGCTCAGAAGTCACCGCCGATTCGGGTGAAATTCGCGTGACCAAGCGTGATGCAGGTATCGCCTGGGGAAGTGTGCATT
>DAIRSD010000627.1:0-2335 GCA_036804625.1 Aureliella sp.
CGCCAATCGACAGGCACATCCCAGGTCTGCCTCAATCCGCGACGGTGTATCCTCAATAACTTTGGACCATCACCGCCCTCTAGTTGCAACTCGCGCATCACAACTGCGGCTTGCGAGAAAAGCGCGACAATTTGGCAGTCATCGACATCTTGAACAGGCTGGGTGGCTTGTGTCACTTCAACCAATTCAACGCGCGGGCACCCCATACGCTCGGCAATTTCTGCCGCATCGGGGCAATCGGTCACCATCACGCCGCTTCCGGACGACGAACCTAACATTTGCCACAAGCTCTGCGAGAACTGCCGATCTTGTCGCAATGCGTGCTGCGCCGTCCATAAACTGACCAGCATCGACTGACCGCTTCGCGAATCCAAGAAACAGTTGTCCAGAACGATCCCGCGAGCAGCCAGATCGTTCAAAGTGGGCGTGATAGCCGTATTCGATCCGTACGGACCAACTAGGCAGGTCGAAAGTCCTTCTATACTAATGACCACGACACACTTGTTGGGTTGATCAGTTTCATTCGTCAAAATCGTTACAACTCGCACTCAGGGATAGTACACTGGACGGATGCTTACCGGATACTGGCGACGCAGATTATAGCTGCAATCTAACCTTACATGGAATCCGGTCTCGATTTCTCTCTAGGTTTTCTATTCGCACTCATGACTCTAACTCAATTAAGCACTTCGTACGGTTGTCTTACAACCCCTGTTTGCGTAATGCCTCAGCAGGAATCACCCGTTGCAAACCCTTATCCCAAAGTATCGGTGTGGGGAGCGGATTTTTCACAGGTAGATATGAGGCAGGCGATTGAAATGGCGGATCGAGTCGTTCGACTTGGCCAGCCTGAGTATTTCATCACGGCCAATTTGAATTACTTGATGTTAACTCATCAGGACGCTCGACTGGCCGAAGTCAATCAGCACTGTTGCTGTATCTTGGCTGACGGACATCCAATCGTCGCGCGTAGCCGACTTACGAAAAATCCCCTGCCCGGACGTGTGGCGGGTGCTGACCTGATCGTTCATTTGGCCGAAATGGCTGCTGACAAGGGTTACAAAATCTACTTTCTGGGTGGCGAACCTGGGATCGGTCAAGCAGCCGCCGCCGAGCTGAAGCGTCGCTTTCCGAAACTTCGTGTTGCTGGCACCTACTCACCGCCATTTCGGCAATTGACTCAGGAAGAGCAGCAGCAGATGATTCAAGCTATCCAGGAGTCTCAGACAGACATCCTGTTGGTGGCTTTCGGACAACCCAAAGGGGAATTGTGGATCTACCAGCACCTACGCCAATTGAAGGTGCCGCTTTCGATCCAATTGGGTGCTTCGTTTGACTTTCTAGCCGGAAAGGCACGCCGAGCCCCAAGATTTTGGCAGGTCACCTGCTGCGAGTGGTTATACCGCGCTGCCAGCGATCCCAAACGGTTGTTGCCACGATACGGTCAGAATATTCGGTTTCTCATGCGAATACTGGTGGGAGAAGCATTGGACTTATGCCGACGATTAACAACGCGTAGATCACGGTCCATTGACTAGCCCTTGATGCGCTCGATAACAAAGCCCCGAACTTCCAAAACCAGTCGGCAAAATCGACTCAATCTTCACTGCCGTCTGTCAGATATCGATCCGCTTGCAAATTAATCAACTAGGGCCGGACAGCTCCGGTCGATTCATGCTAGAGTTCCCAGGCATATTCCTGCAACAGATCTCATCCACCAGCGATGGATGCCTGCAGTGCACTACTCCGTACAAATCTGTTGGTAACAATGAACTGCGACGCCTGCTACCAAACCGCTTCTGCAATTGCTCAGGCCAAGGTTCAGAATCAAGTTCTTGCGGCCATTGCCAAGAAGTCGCTGGACGATCAAAAGCTGTAAGGAAAGGCGGCCGTAGAGCTGATCAGTCAAGTCAGCGACGTTATCTCGCAAATAGATCAAGATCAGATCGACATACAGCTTTAGCACGTCTGCCTTCCGATGGATCGGAATGAACCGATTATGCGGTTGCACATCAAGAAAAGTTGACGTATGCCGCAACGTTTTTCCGGCCCGTGAGCTTTGTGTAACTCATATATCTATGCTACCAAAGTCCACCCATTTTTAGGGAACATCCAAACATGTCTGATCGACCAACACCGGACCGTAAGGCGCTTTCCATCAACCTTGACAATCGTCGCTACGGTTCCATTGCTGAAATTGGAGCTGGTCAGGAAGTGGCCAGATGGTTCTTTCGCGTTGGCGGAGCTGCGGGAACGATCGCCAAGAGCATTTCGGCTTACGACATGAAGGTCAGCGATGCCATCTATGGCGAATGTGATCGCTACGTCAGCCGCC
>DAIRSD010000628.1:0-2300 GCA_036804625.1 Aureliella sp.
GCGCCCAAACTGAGCCCCGTCCTGACCAAACCGTCCGTAAACGCGACTCTCGCCGGTCAGAAAATAACTCACATGTGAGTAAGCACCACCCACAGTGGCGTTGTCGCTGCCCAATCGATTCACCTTAGCCACAAAGGCTTCGTTCTGTATGGTGATCGCTCCCCAAACTACCGCCAGTTCCAAGCCACCGGTAGTATACGAATTCGCCGCCACGTTGCCGCTATCGATCAAGATCGGGCCCCGCTGAATCTGTGGCCGTGCTCGAAACCGAACCAAGTCGTTGTAAGTATCCGTATGCAGAATGGCCAGACCCGTATGAATCAAATAGCGACCGTTGGACGGTTCGTCAAAGAAGGGCAGCCAAACCAATCGTCCAGAGACTCTGCTGCCCTGCCTGTCGCCAAAACGAGTCTTGATCGTATCGTTGATATCATCAAAGAAGACACCGCTGGCCCAACTGATGTTCTGATCCGGTGTGAAATTGTAAAATGCCAACACAACTTCCAGGTCGGCAGCAAAAACGCCCAGAGTTGGAATGGAACGTTCGTTGAAGATATTCATAGTGTCGTTAGTCACCTGTTCGAGGCTGAACGGCACGAAGAAATTGCCTACTCTCATCCTGCCAAGCAGCGGAATCTCGTTCATCGTCACATAGGCGTCTTTCACATCGGGCGATGCAAACTGATTGTCATGAGAACCCTGACCGGGTTCGAGCGTCATCTGCAAGCGAAAATCAAACACACCATAGCCCGTGCCATCAGCAACTAACCGCAATCGCCGGTAACTGAAATAGTTTTCGGCGTTAGCTATGGCCGGATCTGCGTTTGCCCAATTGATGTAATCCATTTGGATGTGGCCACCCAGCTTGACATTCCATTTGTCGTTGGACATGTCGACCCATTCCGGCTGCTTCGAGTCCGCTTCCTTTTTCTTTGTCGCATCCTTTTCAGATTCTTGTTTCTCGGGTTTGGCCTTTTCAGTAGCCCCCTTCTGCGGATCGCTGACCTTGGGATAACTTTTTTCAGAAAGCGCCTTCTCTAACGCTTCGATACGCTGCTGGAGTTTCTGGAGTGAATCTTCGTTGGTATCCGATGGGTCTGCTTGTAGCGCGTTGGAGGTATCTGAATTCTCCGCGACTTCAGATTCAACCGGCGACCAAGCTGTTAGAGTACCAGGCGGCGTGGGTAACGGCACCACTTGATAGGCTTCCGATACCGGAACTTGCCCTAAGGCAATCCCCGAACTGCCGATCTTGGACAGGGTGGCTATGACAACACCAATTCTCACCAGCTTCGTCATACAGATCGTTTGAGCTGGCATAGGGCGGTTGTCGATGGGTAGAAGGCACGTTTCATGCGCCGTGATTCTCAAAATCGCAGTTTTTGAGCTTAAAGCATACCACCTTTTATCGGCACAATCGTTAGAACCGGTTCAATATGCTTTGGCTAGTAAGTACGATTTGAAAGCTATGGCACTGGCAAAGGCGATGTAATGCCAGCAAACGTTCCCAATATTTGCTAGAAATACTCTCCATGCAAGTTTTGCCTACAATTGAGTCGGATTGGGCGCATCTCCGTAGACATTCACGGGATCAAACACCTTGTGATCTTCCATGAATAGCAAGTCGTCCCCTAGGCTGCGTTCCTTGCCAATCGGAACACGACGGTAGAAACAAGAACGGTAGCCGACGTGGCAACTGGCACCATTTCCCGCGACGTCTACTCGCAGCCAGATACAATCCTGGTCATCGTCAATTCGTAGCTCGCGAATCTTTTGAACCAAGCCACTGGTCGCACCCTTGTGCCACAGCGTCTTGCGACTGCGACTATAATATACCGCTTCACCCAACTGGATAGATTTTTCTAGCGCTTCCTGGTTCATGTAACCGTGCATTAACAACTCTCCCGACGTGTAGTCAGTAGTCACACACGGGATCAACCCTTGGTTATCAAACTTGGGTGCCAAGTCGTGACCCTCTTCTACCTGGAGAACGGTCAGCCTAGGCTTGAACTGGACGGCAGATGATTCAAGACTGGTGTTGGAATTTTCTTGATCGGAATTAGGAGCAGTTCTATTGGTCATAAATCTACCAGCCTTGAAGTCAATGCGGTCACAAAGAGTGAAAGAAAGTATTGAAGTTGGAAGTTTAGGTTATCGATGGGAGTAGCCCGGTGCCAGCATTCTAGTCGGCAGAAATGACATCGGGCCCTTTTCCGGCGCGTTTCTCGTAGTAGCCATCACCGGCTTTTACGTATTTGGTTAAACCCGTTTCAGACAGATTTTTGTCGCTTTGCTTGGCG
>DAIRSD010000629.1:0-2285 GCA_036804625.1 Aureliella sp.
GATTCCACACCCGGAGAGCGCGCATTCCGTAAAAAGAAATCCGCTCCCACATTTCGGCAAAATATAGCGTGAACAATCCTACTGGGTGCACCAACATCATAGGCTGGTCATTCCCATCGGCTGCCCGACTTGTTTTTTTAGAATTGCCGCCAGAACTCATGAGGATCTTTCTGCGCAAAGGGGGCTATCGCGGGATTCCAAGCGACGATTCAGGCTGCCCGCTGCTTGCTAACCTGCGGACAGATCAACGCACACACACGCTCGAACTCGTCGTTATTGGCAAAGGTAATCGAGACCTTGCCTCGGCCAGTGGAAGTCTGGCGAATTTCCACCTTGGTTCCCAGCGCCAAACGCATCTGCTGTTCCAAAGCCGCCAACTGAGGCGAACTGCGTTTGCGACTAGGTTTGGTGTAAGCGGCTGATGGCTTTGCCTGTCCTGCGTCCTCCGCAGCCAGCGCCTGGGTGACTCGACGTTCAGTCTCTCGGACACTCCAACCCTCTTCGCGAATCAGCCTGGCGTACTCTAACTGCTGATTCTCGTCGCCAAGCGGTAAAAGGGCTCGCGCATGCCCGGCAGTGACCGTATCGCTCTGTACGCACTGCTGGATCTCGTCTGGCAACTCTAACAATCGCATCAAATTGGCGATAGTACTTCGGTCAATCTTGAGTCGCTTGGCCAGATCGTCCTGAGTACACTGATGCTGGTCGATATAACGACGGAAGGACATCGCTTTTTCGATGGCGTCCAAATCCTTGCGCTGCAGGTTTTCTACGATAGCCAGTTCGGCCACCAAGCGATCATCGGCCTGGCGCACCTCCGCGCGAATCGTTTTCAAACCAGCATGGATGGCTGCTCGCAGGCGACGTTCCCCACTGATCAGTTGATACCGATCCCCAACACGACGCACAAGAATCGGCTGCAACTGTTGATGCTCGCGGATACTGGCTGCCAGACCCGCGATCTCTTCCTCGTTGAATTTGCGACGCGGTTGGAAGGGATTGTTGTCGATTTCATAGACGCTCAGCTCAAGCGTCGTGCTGCCACCAGCCGGAAGGCTATCCAGGGGCACAGATCCAGTTACTGAAGTGCGAAGTGGTGCTAGCTGATGTCTTGCTGGGCCAGCGCCATCACTTGCAGTCATGGAGCGGCGGACAGGCGGCTGGTCAGAAACTGGCTGATGGTTAGGGAAACTGCCCGAACCATCCACGATGGCCTCTTGATCCAAGGGAGAACCCAACAGCGCGGCCAAACCCCGGCCAAGTCGTCGATCTTTAGTCACGTTCTAGTACCTCCATGCACAATTCTAAATAGGCCCGACTGCCCCGAGACCTGGGAGCGTAATCCATCACGCTCACTCCATGACTGGGGGCTTCAGACACCGCCACATCGCGCGGAATGACTGTGTCAAAAACGATGTCGCCGAAGAATTCTCGCACTTCGGCATCCACCTCGTGAGTCAACTCCAGGCTGGGATCATACATGGTCAGTAGGATTCCGCCAAAGGTCAATCTGCCATCTCCACGCTGCATTACGTCACGAATTACGTGAATCATCTGAGTCAGGCCCTCCATAGCGTAGAATTCGCACTGGATCGGCATCAGCACTTCAGTGCTAGCACACAAGGCTGTCTGCGTAAGCTGCCCAAGCGACGGAGGGCAATCGATCAAGACGTAATCAAATGCTTTCATTCCAGCATCCAAATGATGCTTGAGAATGGCTGCATCGCTTCGCTGGCTTTCCAAACGGTCGACATCGGTAAAGCTGCGACTGCCAGGCAGCAATTTTAACTCCGGCCACGCGGTCTCACGGATACTTTCATGCAGCGGACGTTCCAACAGCAGTGGATGGCTTTGCGCAGGCTTCATGCCCACCCCGCTAGTAGCATTGCACTGAGGATCCAAATCGATCAGCAATGTGCGTTGCCCCGCCTTGGACAATCCAACCGACAGATTGACCGCCGTCGTCGTCTTGCCAACGCCACCTTTTTGATTCGCTATACAAAGAATTCGAGCCATAGCCGGGATTGTGCCGAATTGGCTCGGTCGCGCGAATACCAAAATCAGGTTGTTAAAATGGGTTATTCGACAGGGACTTCCTATAACCTCAAAACGCCAGTTTAAAAGTTGCGCTATTTCGCTTAAATCGATTGGGTAGCAATGAGAAAACCAGTATTTTCGTACTCGTACTCGTGCTCGTACTCGTACTCGTGCTCGTACTCGTACTCGACGCACACGATCCGAGTAGCAACGGTCTTTAGTATTGATTGATTATAGTCCAAAAAAGA
>DAIRSD010000630.1:0-2283 GCA_036804625.1 Aureliella sp.
GGTCCGATATCTGGTTCATTTCATTGTCTTGATTTTAGTCGTCTGGGGTATCGCTCGTTCGGTTCAGAACTCGGCGCAACAACTCAGCCAACAACAGACACAGCTTGAGCGGCAGATTCAGGAATTGGAGAGAGAAAAGGCGAGTTTAGCTGATCAATCTGCTGCACAAAAGTTGGATCAGCAGACTGCCGATTTGCGTCGACAGCTTCAAGAGTTTTGGAAGGCAGATTGGAAGTATCTCGTTCTGGGTGGATGTGTCTATGCGGTGGGGATGATCCCAGCGGCGGTGTATTGGCAGGTTTGTTTGCGAGCTTTGGGGCAGAATGTCCCATGGCGTTTGGCGCTCTGGGGTTACTTCTACGGAAACTTAGGCAAGTATTTCCCTGGCAAGGCGATGGTGATCGTTTTGCGATTGGCCGCATTGGCTCCAATGGGTGTGCGCCGCGTGGCGACAGTGATGACGATCTTCATCGAGACCTTGACGATGATGGCGGTGGGCGGAGCGGTGGCAGCCGTCAGTCTGATCCTGTTGAACCTGGATAGGCGACTAAGCCTGTTAGCTGCGGCTCTGTTGGTAGGTACTTTTTTGCCCACGTTCCCGCCGCTGCTGCGCTACTTGCTCAGCCAGCTACAGCCCGGTGTTGACAATTCGACTTTGCAGGAATGGTCCTCGCGATTGAATCTTCGGCTATTGATGAAAGGTTGGGCGATTCTATGTTGTACCTGGCTGTGCTTTGGATTAAGTTTGGGTTTTGTGCTGAAAGGCATACCCAGTGTCGAATTGGATTGGGTAGTCGGTGAACGCTTCTGGCTGAGCGCTTTTGGAGCTTGTGCACTGGCGGTCGTGTTGGGGTTTGTGTCGTTGGTGCCAGGAGGTGCCGGTGTGCGTGAGGTGGTCCTGTCGATGGTCTTGGCACCGGTAGTTGGGCCAACGGCGGCACTTTGCTGTGCGATTTGGCTCAGGATAACTTGGCTGGCTACCGAATTGGTCTTGGCTGTATTGTTTTATTTCCTTAAAGGTACCACTGATAGGAGCGTAGGCTTCGAGTGATGAAGTTATCGATTGTCGTTCCGGTGTTCAACGAAGAGGAAAGTCTGGTCGAGCTGCACCAGCGGATTGCTCAGGTGGCCAGCTCGCACGGATATTCCTTTGAGCTATTGCTGATCGATGATGGGTCAAGCGATGGATCGTGGCGAATCATCGAGCAATTGAGTCAGCAGCATCTGGAAGTTCGAGGCATCAGATTCCGGAGAAATTTCGGCAAAGCATCCGCTCTCGCGGCAGGTTTCGAACGATCCAAGGGCCAATTTGTCATTACCATGGACGCCGACTTGCAGGACGATCCGTCTGAAATCCCACGGTTGTTGGGCGAGCTGGATCATGGGTTGGACGTGGTATCAGGATGGAAGCGGTCGCGTTTTGATCCTTGGCACAAGGTGATTCCTAGTCGCATTTTCAACGCTTGGATCAGCCGTCTAACCGGTGTTAAGCTGCATGACCATAATTGTGGCTTAAAAGCGTATCGACGAGAAGTCTTGGGCGAGATTCAGCTATACGGTGAAATGCACCGCTTTATTCCTGTGCTGGCGGCATCGCGAGGGTTCCGAGTGGGAGAGATGGTGGTCCAGCATCACCAGCGGAAGCATGGTGTCAGCAAGTATGGCATCGAGCGATTTGTCAAAGGTTTTTTGGATTTGATAACCGTCTACTTTTTGACAGGCTACGGCAGTCGACCACAACATCTGCTAGGTTCACTAGGTCTGGCCAGTCTTGCGCTGGGATCACTGGGATTGTTTTTGTTGAGTGGTGGTTGGCTGATGAGTCGTGTGGTTGATGGATCGCCGCTACTGCATTTACATCAGAAGGCAAGCTTTTATTTTTGTATTTTGGCGGTGTTGCTCGGCATTCAGCTTGTCAGCCTAGGCTTCTTGGCCGAATTGATCACGGCATTGATGCGTCCGTCGCGATCTCCTTACAGCGTGGCAAATGACACGGGGCATCGCTTGCAAGCAGCAAGTTGCCAGGAAGATGCAGAGGAACATAGTTGAGCAAGGAAGCAATGTCTATGCCGGTTGAAAGTCTTGAGAAAGGCGGTCGGTCGTTCACTGTTCGCTGGTTGATCCTATGGCTGTTGCTATTTGCCGCATCTTTGCAGGTGGTGCGTATCTGGACTGTCCGCTCGAATACTGGAGAAACTCCTTTCTTTAGCGCCAATGATCGCAGCAGGGGGTGTACGATCCTTGCGCTGACGGTCAATGGTACTTATGCCATTGATCAAGTGA
>DAIRSD010000631.1:0-2249 GCA_036804625.1 Aureliella sp.
GTGCTCCGTGTTCGTCCCTTTTTGTTTGTTTGTGTTGGTCTGATTGGTTTTGGGGGGTGGCTTGGGCGGCTTGGGTATGGGTGGTGGCATGTTCTCTACGCCCGATGATTCGACCAAGCAGCCAGTAAGCAACAACTCCAAGCCTGCCAAAGATTCCCTGAATGTCGAAATGTGGGTGGCCAAATACGAAAGCGCTGACGAAAATCAGCGAGGGCAAATGGACACATCGGTCCAGCAGGCGATTCAGAGCCAAATGGAGTTGGCCGAAGCTCAAGTCGAGGCCAAGCAGTTCGACCAGGCCAAGCAACAATTCCAAAAGGTGATCGATCTTGTAAGAGGCTTATTAAGCGCTGGCTACCCACAACCCTGGATGTACCAGGCTTTGAGTCTGAGCATGGAAGCCTGCGATTATCCAGCCTTCGAAATCAAACGAGTGCTGATGAGTTCTCTGGATTTCGAGGCCGATAGCGACCAGTTGTTTGCAATTGCTCGCTATTTGGCAGGCAAAGGTTTCAAGAGCGAAGCATTACAATTGCTGCGTGATTTGGCTGTGGTGGAGCCCTTACGCTACGACGTTTTTGCCTTTGCTTTGCCGCTAGCCAAAGAGACGCAAGATCCAGATGCTCTACAATGGGTTTGTCTGGGCATCTTGGGTAAAGCTTGGCCTAAAGAACATGCACATTTGTATGACGAGGCGAAACTACTATCTGAGGCCACTCGGATTCAAATGGCTCATGATGGCCGCGTCATGGAGGCAACCGCATTTGAAGAGAAAATCAAGAACGCATCTTTGCGAGATGTCATTGTCAAGCTGAACTGGACGGGCCATGCCGATTTGGATCTGCGAGTCCGAGAGCCGGCCGGCACCAGCTGCTCGGCTTCCAGCCCGCTGACTATTTGTGGCGTCTCGCTGCTTGGAGACGTTTCCAGTTCGGGACAAAAAGCGCAGTTGGGCGGTTACTCGGAGTACTATGTCTGTCCCCAAGGTTTTGCAGGGCAATACGACATCTTAATCCGTAAAATCTGGGGCGAAGTCTCCGGCGGCAAGGCAACAGTCGAAATCTATACCGATTTTGGCACCCCTGAACAGAACTACATTTCGCAGACCGTCGACCTAAACGATAAGGACGTGATGATTCAAGTTGCAGTCAAGAACGGTCAGCGCAAAGAACCCATCGCTGATGCTCAGGTAGCTGCAGTAAAGACCAAGCAGCTAGCCGCTAGCCGTGCCGTGCTAAGCCAAATCGGCAGTCAGGACTCCAGATCAAGCGGCAACGCCAACGATTATTTTGCCTTTCGTCAAATGCAGTTGAGAAATGCGTTGCAAAATCAATTCGGATTCCCGATCGGTCGTGGTGCAGTTGGTTATCAACCGGTCATCACCACATTGCCTGAAGGTGCCAATCTGTTCGTATCGGGAGTTGTCTCGGCAGATCGACGGTACGTACGTATCAACCCGTCGCCATTCTTCACGGGCATCGGCGAAATATTTACCTTTAATTTTGTGACTGGCAATACCGGGGCTGGCGGCACCGGCGGAGTAGGTCAAGGTGGAATTGGCGGTGGCGGAATTGGCGGTGGCGGAGTCCAGTAGCGCTAGCTCAAAAGTGCGGATGGTCCAACTAGCATTTCTGATTGGTTGACCAATTGACTGGTAGCAAACATTTGCGGTCTGCTAGGCATTGGTTGATTAATGCCATACCGAAAGAGCGGAAAGACAGCCCACTTCTATTTTTGCTAGCGTTTAAGCTGATCTCCTAGGCCAAAAGCAACCTTGCTTCAAGCCGGGATGGTATGCAACACTCCAGGCCACATCGCTCTCACTTGCCTGGCCAGTCGAATATGCTGCTAACCAAGATTGACCGCTATCTACTGACGCTCTACTTTCGCATCCTACTGATCTGTTTCTCATCGATCGCGGGACTGCTGATCGTCATTCATATTTTCAGCAATCTAGACGACCTTAACCGCTCGGGTGCTTCGAATCAAACTTCGGTATGGACGGTACTCGTGAGTTACTACTTGCCCTTCACGATCTCGGTGTTCGAGAGAGTCAGCGCGCTGCTGGCATTATTGGCGCTACTATTCACGATCGGATGGCTAAACCGCACCAACGAACTGACTGCCTTACTGGCCGCCGGTGTTTCCAAACGTCGAGGCATCAGGCCTCTGCTGGGCGCTTCGCTGTGCGTTATTTTAGCAGCAGCCGCGATGCGTGAGACGGTAATTCCAAGGTATCAAGATCTACT
>DAIRSD010000632.1:0-2245 GCA_036804625.1 Aureliella sp.
AGTCGAGTACGAGTACGAGTACCGCCGATGGCTGAGTACGAGTACGAAAATACTGGTTTTCTCATCACTACCAAATCGATTTTTGCGGAAATAGCGCAACTTCAAAACGCGCCAGCGAGTGTGTTTCGAATTTTCGAATCAATCGATCGACTGGCTGACCAATTGACTCACTCGCTAACGCGTCGGCCTAGTATTCCGGGTATATTTTCAACTTCGGCTCGCCCTAGCACACAATCCAGCGGCGACTTCGTCGGACCAAACAAATTGCAGAAGCTGAGAGCGCCAGAACTAATGTGCTTGGCTCGGGAACATTACTGAGTGTCACCGCATCCACCAGCAATACCGAGTTGTGACCTGCATCACCCACGTTGAATATCGCAAACCCCAACTTGTAGGTACCTCCAACTGAGAACGTATGGCTTTGTGTAGCCCAGTTCGTTTGTCCATCAAACCTAGGTGGAGCAGAGACTGGATTAAGGGTCATGAAAGTTGAATTGCGACTTGCCAAAAAGTAGGCAGCATTCCCAATGGTGTAAATTGCGAAATCATTAAACGCTATACCTTCGTTGTGTTCGTCGGTTAAGAAATTCCAATCAAAGGTCAGTACGGCTCCGGCAGATACAACTAAGTCTTGTGAAATTGCTGAACCGGTCGTTGGCGTACCTGCTCCCATGCCGACAATCGACGCACCCGGAACACCCAAGAAGGTAACAACAGAAGGCGCGGTTGCTGCAAAGTTGCCCGTGTTATCCACATAGGCCTGGTAGGCACCGTTGGTTGGAATCACCCCTATACTAGACGTGGCAGCATGTGCCGCACCAATCTTGGGCCAAGCGGCAAGCGTTCCTGTCTCGAAGTCTCCGTTGATAACGGCAGCTTGCAAGTTGACCACCGACAATAAACAAAAACCAATCGGAACGCAGAAAAGAAGCTTCATTGTCATCATTCGCTAAGTCTCCCATTTAGTCTAGAGAATCAATTTGCAAAGATACTTAAACGCCTGCCAGCGGACTAACAATACAAGAAGTATACTTGCCAAGAGCTGTCCAAACAATACGAGACAACTTCTCAGACACATCACTGCCGCGCCAAATTGGCAGCGTCAGAGATTTATCTGCGATCAGTGCAAATTAGCGCAGATTAGTGCTCCCATCATTTCTCAAGCAGAACCGAGCAGCAACTTCCTTCTAAAAGTTGTTTGTGTGCCCACAATCTAACCGCTTGTGGGGTCATAGTCGGGATGTGCGATCGAGTCGGACATCGGGCCAGAGAAGATGCTGCGACCGCCATCCACTGGCAAGCAAACTCCAGTGATAAATGGGCTTGTGGCTAGAAAATAGACAGCTTCGGCCACGTCTTGTGCGGTACCTGCACGCTTCAAAAGACAGTCTTGTTCAATCCGCTGTGACTGCTGCTGACCAACACCTTCGGCCAGCATCACGGGACCCGGCAATACCGCATTGACTCGGATCTTGGGGTTCCTTGACGCCAGTTCTACGGCCAAGCTACGTGTCAGCGTGCCGATTCCGCCTTTGCTCAGGAAATAGGCAGAGAATCCAGAATAGGGACGCTGCACAGCCCAGTCACCAATTTGCACGATCGCTCCACCGCCAGACTGACCAGCCATTTGCAGGCCGAATCGTTGTGAGGTTAGAAAACTGCCCAACAGATTAACCTCGATGTGTTGCCGCAGATCCGTTAGCTCCGTCTGTTCCAGAGGTTTTGGCTGCCATATCGCCGCGCTGTTGACCATTACGTCAATGCGACCCCACTTCGCCATGATCTGATCTAGCCATCGCTGACAACTTTCTGGCTGCTCCACTGGACCGCTAACTCGCAAAACCTGTCGATTCGAGCTATCCAAGCTATCGATCCACTGGTTATCTTGCGCATTGTCCGTGTGAGCATGAAAAACGACATTAAATTGTCGTTCAAAAAATGTCATTGCCACTTTGCGCCCGACACGGTCGGCAGCGCTGCCAGTAACCATCGCTACCGGTCGCGAGATTCCAAACAATTGCTGGTTTCGATCAGAGAACCATTCTGGCTCCATCTTCAATTCACCTACACAGGTCGTGAACGAATCTTGAAAAAGCTAATAACCAAGTCTACATGCTTGAGACAATCCGACTAGTATAGCTGCACTGTAAGAAATCGACACTTCTCGCTGATCGCCACCACCAAGTGCCTCCCAAAGTCTGGAATGACTGCATTATCGTACTCGTACTCAGCCTGTGCGGTACTC
>DAIRSD010000633.1:0-2242 GCA_036804625.1 Aureliella sp.
CATAAACCGGGCGGGCGGCTTCAAAGTCGGCTTTGGGGTCGGTTCGGTCGCGTTGCGGATTGGAACTGGAACGCCCGACGGCAATGCCACCGCGAAGCCCACCTCCAGCGATGGCTGCTGCAAAGCCATTAGGCCAGTGGTCGCGTCCTTCAAGTGCGTTTAGCCAAGGTGTTCGTCCAAATTCGCCCAAGCAGAGCACAATCGTGGAACTCAACAATTCACGCTCCTTCAAATCACTGATCAACGCTGCGAAGGCTGGGTCTAAAATCTTGATCTGCTGAGCGTGCAACTGATGGTTGTCGACATGAGTATCCCAGCCTGACAAGGTGACCTCCACGCATCGCACTCCAGCCTGGATCAACTGCAGTGCCGCCAGGCAGCCGCGTCCAAACGGTGTGTCGCCATATTTTAGCCTGTGACTGTCAGCAACACCTGACACATCAAATGCGGCCAGTTGCTGGGAGGTCATCATTCGCAGCGCCGCTTGCAGGTTACCTACTTCCGGCAACCCTCGCGCGTCAACCGATTTGAATCGCCCGGCGGAGAACTTTTGATTCAATCGCTCCAGATCCTTTAGTCGCTGCGTCTGCCGCTCCTGGTTAACCTGGGCTTTCATGTCGGGCAGTTCTTGAATTGGATCATCCAATCGAAAAGCATCCAAGCTGTCACCCAAATATCCGCCTCGTCCTGGAAAACTACCTGGCAGAATCGAAACGTGCCTAGGAATGTCGACCATTTTGGTATCAACTGCCTGAAACTGATGGCATATCACACTGCCAAGCGCTGGATGAACTAATGTGGGATCGGGACGAAACCCAGTTTTCACATTGTAAATGGCTCGCTCGTGATCACCTTCTTCTACGGTTAATGCACGAACGATTGAAAGCGAATCCATCTGGTCTGCCAATTGCTCAAGCCCTTCGCCCAGCAGCACTCCATCGGCTCGAGTTGTTCTAGCTCGTGAACCAGCGGCAATTTCTTTACCAGGATGCGGATCATAGGTCTCCAGTTGACTTGGGCCGCCTTCCAGCCACAACAGGATCACAGATTTGGCCGATCCATCAGAACGCTGTTCCTGCCTGGCCAGACAGGTAGCCAGAGGGGTCAGCCAGCTTAACCCACCAAAACCAGCCATGCGCATCGCAGCGCGCCGATGCAGATGCGATGCACGACCACAGGAAAACGCTGTTGAATCAAGGTTGGGATGAATCATAGTTTAGTGGCTCCACCCGAATTCTGCGCTATTTAGTATCGCCCAATACAAATCGGTCACCAACTGTCGACGTGTTTGCTGACCTGATTGGCTTAATCGCTGACCGACCCACGCAATTTCATCCGCCGTCGGATACCGATTTAGGCAGGTTAGATACATGACTTCCGCCAATCGGTCATCCGATGTCGCCAACAAAGTAAGTTGATTAGGTGCCAATAGATCGTTGTTGATTCTGTCACGCAACATCTGACCGTTTAGCATTAGAAGACGCTGAGTCACCGTCTCACTGCGTGGCATAAACTCATCTTTACCAAAGTCACCATAACGGTCGACGAATTCAGTTTGTGTACCAAAGCTGACAACTCGGTTGACGATGCCTGCTGAGTAATCAATCGTCCTTAAGGCTGTGGCTTGCAGAATGGAACGGGCCATCTGTTCGGGTCTCAAACGTACTAGCGGATAGACAGCACGAAGTTGCTCATGCTGATCGGTAGGCTGTTGACCCAGGCGGTTTTCTAGTCGACTGTCCAATCGAAATACGCGACTGGCCGCGATGACGCGAAGAGTGCGGTATAGATCAAATCGATTTGCGATGAAATCGTTAGCCAAGATCTCCAGTTCCTTGGGTGGCGGATGGACCAAGGAAATGTCGTCGATCGTTTCGACGATTGGAGCGCCGAACAGTACTGCCCACAACCGATTCACCGTCACTCGTGCAAACGGCTTGTTCTGGGGATGTGTGATCCATTCGGCCAAGCGATCTCGCAAGAGTCCCGATGTCGGCAGCAGGCCTTCCGCGTAGGGTACCCTTGCGGTCACCTCGCGCGGCTGACTATCTTCAAGCAAGCGAACTTTGTAGGAGCCTGCGTCCGGTTGATCTTGTACCCCTGCAAACTTCATGCTCACCTGCCCGAAAAACGCCGCCAGTTGGTGAAAGTCGATTTGCTGTCCTTCTCGCGCATTGCCGGGCTCTCCCAACGTAACGTTACCTAAAAAAAACTTGTGACACACAAGGCAGTCTAAACGCCC
>DAIRSD010000634.1:0-2216 GCA_036804625.1 Aureliella sp.
CGCCACCAAACCTGGCAACGCAAACACCATCCTTCAGTTCACTTTGAAGGGTCTGCGCCACCTTCTTCAGAACGGCATCTCCGGCTGGGTGGCCGTAGGTGTCATTGATATGTTTGAAATGGTCGATGTCGATCAAGCCGATGCAGAAAGTACGATTCTGTTTTTGCCATTGAGTGAACAGATCATCCATGCACTTGTCAAAGGCGCGACGATTCAGCAGGCCTGTCAGACCATCGGTTCGGGCCTCCTTTAGGTAACTGGCTAGTTGCCCAGTCTGGGATTCCAGCTTTTGTTCCGTTTGATCCAAACGCAACTGCAGTTTACGGTTGGTTTCCATCATTTCAGAGACCATGCTGACCAGTTCTTCGCGCGGGGCACTGCCCTGTTGTACTCTCTGGTTGATGCTGGACAACTGGTTTTGATACTTGATGACATCACCGGAGAACTCGCTGGTCCATTGCGACATCGTCCGCAAAAAAGCTAGGAACTGCTGGCCTTGAATGGGCAGATTCGCCTCGCCGGTCTTTCTGCCAAACCAGTAGCCCAGTACAAGCCCCATCACCAGCAATGCGGCTCCCGCTGCAAGGCCCATGAGAAAGACTGAGGTGTTAGCGGTGACTGGAATCATGCCTACTACAAAAAATTAGAGAAGTCTCAAAAAAAATAGTCGGCAAATTATCGATAGATGCCAACCGGCGGGTCCATGTGGACCACTTGATCGGATTCGGGTACCGGATTGTCATTGCGAGAAATCACCACGATACCACTAGGGCTTACCGTAAAGCCTCGACTGACGTCCTTTTCCAGATCAAAACCGACTTCAAACCCCGGCGGAATACTTACGTATTTGTCGACGATCGCTCGACGGATTCTCGCATGTCGTCCCACGTTCACGCCGCTAAAGATAATACTGTCTTCTACGCTGGCATAGCTGTTGACTCGCACGTTGGGGCTGATCACGCTTCGTTGGACTCGTCCACCGCTTAGAATCGTACCGGGACAAACGATGCTGTCGATCGCCTGGCCGCAACGCCGAGTATCTCCGTCGCTTCCGAATACGAATTTTGGAGGCGGCAAATTGGGTTGCAGCGTGCGGATCGGCCAATCCTGGTCATACAGATTCAGTTGGGGATCGACATCGATCAGGTCCATATTGGCTTCAAAGTAGGCATCCAAGGTGCCGACATCACGCCAGTAGGCTTGTCGCTTTCGATTCTCGTCCTGGAATGGAAACGCAAAAACACGATGCGAGTCGATAATGGACGGTATGATGTTCTTGCCAAAATCGTGCTGGCTGGTTCCCTCGGTCGCGTCACGGCAAAGCTGCTCGAACAAAAATCGTGCTGTAAACACATAGATGCCCATCGAAGCCAGACATGTTTGATCGTCTCCCGGAATCGTTTTGGGATTGTCAGGTTTTTCCTCAAAACCGGTGATGCGAGACTGCTTGTCGATTTCAATTACTCCAAATGACTTAGCTGCTTCGTGGGAAACGTTCAAGGCACCCACTGTAAGATCAGCTTCCATATCGCGATGGAATTCGATCATCGACAGATAATTCATTTTGTAGATATGATCGCCGGCCAAGATAACCACATACTCGGGGCGGTCCTTTTCGATTACGAATATATTCTGATAGACGGCATCAGCGGTCCCCTGATACCAATGTTCATCGATGCGCTGTTGAGGCGGCACGACATCAAGAAACTCGCCTAACTCCGCACAGAAATATTGTCGCCAGCCTAGGTTGATGTGCCTGTCTAGGCTTAGCGCCTTGTACTGAGTTAGTACCAAAAGGCGACGCAGTCCAGAATTGATAGCATTGGACAGGACGAAGTCGATGATGCGGTAGTTGCCGCCAAACGGGACTGCAGGTTTAGCTCGATCCAGCGTCAATGGCTCCAGCCGCGTTCCTTTTCCGCCCGCTAGGACAACGGTTGTCGTGTTTCTCAGTAGATGGTTTCTCATGAGTAGTTCGCTTTTCTAGAAACTAACGTGCCCTCAGATAGCAGCCACCATAACATTATCGGCATCGCAAAGTAATCTCGGAATGGCCCTTTGGAGTAAAATTTCACGCAAGTATCACTGGATGTCTTGCCAGCCAGGAGCAGAGGATGGCATATTCTGCTACCATTGGATTCTGTCAGCGACATTACTTGATATAAATAAGTCGGTGACCCAATGTGAAGATAGGTAGTGTTTCCAAGAAATTAGGC
>DAIRSD010000635.1:0-2216 GCA_036804625.1 Aureliella sp.
TCATGCGCCATTTTTGATGTTGACTGTAACTTGAGGCAAGCTGCGGCAAAAGACTAGGCAGCATCGAAGCGATCGCGTACCACACCATGCCCCGATCACCGGGGTGTTGATTCGAACCAACCAGCGCCTAAGGTGCATTACGAGGTCCCAACAAACGAAGGGCTGAAACCCGACTTTTCGATCAGCGACTTTCGCAGAATCGAATGGGGGCATACGGTGTGATTCGAGACGCGCTCCTACTTTGCCACAATTACCTTGTGACACCCATACCCGCCCATATCAGCTCCAAAACATTCTGGACGATCCATGATGCAGTTCTTCCGCCTGGGAAAGCAAAGAGTGTTATGACTATGGATCTCCCCTAATCTTCGGGTACTACCCCATCCAAAGTCTGTACTTTTGCTGGAAAACACTGGACTTTGGGGCAAGAAATTGAAGCATTATTGTCGGATGACACCCCCTTTGTCCGAAGCTATAGCTATACTAATGCCCCTAAGCAAGACTTAAGAATTGCTGCGATTGTCATTCATGTGCTCGATGTCTAGCTTATCCGACAGCAACATCTCTCTTCAGCAATACAGTTCTTCTCATTTCAAATCGGATGCCAGCAAATGTCGTTTTCCAAGTTCACGATTAGTTCCTTCATTATAGCATCAGCAATCCAGAGCGTTGCCATTGGCCAGTTGACTCATCAGTGGACTAATTCAACTGGCAACAGCCTTTGGAGCAGAACGGGCAATTGGATAATCCAAGAGACCGGAGCCGTGGTGACTTCTCCACCGGGAGCATCTTCGAAAGTGTTAATTGCAGGGCCGATTTGGCAGGCGCTGATTAATCACAACGCGGGTACTGTACGACAAATGGAAATTGGTGCCGAGGGCTTAAGCGGACAGCTTCGCATTGGCAGCGGCTCCTTGACGGTGACCTTGCCGGTGGATATCGGATACAACGGCGGTGCCAACGGCTTGTTGACCTTGGACTCGGGGCTGCTGGATGTAGAAATGGTTCGCGTGGGACGCGGGGAAGGTGGTGTCTCGCGGCTTGTGGTCAACGGTGGCACACTGAGAACTCGCCGCGTCGCTTCACAGCAGGGCGGTTCGAATGATCCTGCGATCTACCTGACTAGCGCTTTGCCAGCCTACGGTGGCTCCACAGGCGATGCTTTCATGGAGGTTCACGGAGGTACAGTGGAAGTGGAAGGCACCGAGCCATCGGCAGGTAATTTCAATGTTGGTAAGTGGGACGTAGACCTAAAGAGCACCTCGGGCAATGCAAATCTCTTGATTACCGGCGGAACAGTCTATGCTAGAACCGTAGATATGCGAAATACCGGTGAATCGACGGCCACACTAACTGCCGTTGGAGGAAATCTACGAGGAGACCGTATTCGATCTGGCACTGGACAGTCTGATATCTCGATTCGCGGAAGTGCCTCTGTGAAGTTGGGACGCAATATTGAACTGGGGTCCGGAGTCTCTTTGAACGTTGAGGGCTCAAGTGCTGAATTTTTCAGCGCTCGTCCGCTGACCGCTTTCTGGGCCGAGACAGGTAGCACCGTATATTTTATCGCAGCTGCGGGCGGATTTACGCCGTTCACCACTCCCGGATGGCTGGCCATTGGTACTGGAGTGACCTTGAATATCGATGCGACCGCTCTTGGTGCTGGTGAGTATCCTCTGTTCACATTCACGGGCGGTACCAGCACAACAAATAACCATGGAAGCAATTTTGTATTGGGAAATCTTCAATTTGCTCCGGGGTTCACCGGATACGTTGTCTATGAGCCTCACAGTATCAAGCTGTCGATTCAGGAGATTGTTCCTGTAACCGTGCAGGCGAAGGTATTTCACAGCGGCTTCACAGGATCTGGTACGCCTCAGTGGGATGCGATCGATAGCGTGAAACAGTTAGCTGTTCAAGGAACTGGACCACGACAATTAACTTTGGAGAACATTACCAACTCTGGTCATGGCCTGAACGGTTTGGTATTTGATTTTCAAAACCGGCCGAACGGTGCCAATTTGTCGCTACAGGATTTCGAATTCCGAGTCAGTCCCAGTGGCAGTTTTGACCAGTCGCAGTTTTTGCCGGAGCAGTGGCAATTGGCCAGCACTCCGACATCTTTGGGAGTTTCGCCGATCACCGCAGGGCTGGAGCGCGTGTTTTTGAAGTGGCCCAATATTGTGATTCATATCCGTTGGCTACGAGTTGTCGTC
>DAIRSD010000636.1:0-2215 GCA_036804625.1 Aureliella sp.
GTCGTCTAATTGGTGAGGGGCGGGAAGCTTCAATTCCGGTTCAAACCACTGGCCGATGGGGACTGCCGGAGCACGCTCCCAGGCCAACATCGACTCCAAAAAGCTGTTTTCCTCCCGCAAATTCATTTGCCGGAAGTGAACCAGCGAAACGGATTCGTCAATGTACGGTTCCAGTTCGTCACTCAGTTGAGCGTTCTTAAGTAGCAGTTCTACTTCGTCTGTTGAATTGTTCATCGGCATGTAGGTCTCTGAGTGCAAACCCTGTATCGCAAACTAAAATCACCACGTTCCGAATTTATTAAGTTCCCGCCTAAGACTCAATAACTTGCTTCAATGTTTTCCGTCAGACAGGCCAAAGAAATTCGATCGGAGGCGTCACAAGTGGTACGATCCACACGATTTACAACGATTTTATGCTGGCAATTGGGGTGGTGGGTGACTGTAGAATGGGGCTCGGGCTGGGGGCGGTTGGCCGAAATAGTCGGTTTTGACAGGCAGCTTACCCACAGATCCGCAGTGACCGCCTGTGTCAAACCCTGAATCGCTGAACCCGAAAGTTCTCGGTGTCTAGTACGTGTAGGCGTCTCTGGGAGTCCAGTGCGATGCCCCAGGGATGAAGAAAACTGCCCGGTCCTCGCCCATGTCCACCCAGCATCTCAAGCGACTTGCCATCCACCGAAAATCGCTGGACGCGGTGATTTCCGTATTCACAAATCAGGACGGTGTCATCCCGGTCGATCAGGACAGCGTAAGGTGTGTGTAGTTGTCCGGCCTGATCACCCTGAGATCCCCAAATTCTTAGCAGTTGAACCTTGGGGCCGCTCAGGTCAAATACTTGGACACGATGGTTGCATGCGTCGGCAACCCAAAGATGTCCCGCAGAGTCGACCGCTAGCCCTTGAGGCCTGGAAAACTGACCAGGCAGGTTCCCTTGCACTCCCCATTGCCGAAGGAAACCACCGTCCGAGTCGAACTCTTGAATGCGATCGTTCTGGCCATATTCGCCAATCAAGAAATGGCCGCGATGATCTTGCGCGACATCGGTAACAAAAGCGAATTGCCCAGGTTGGCTACCTAGCTGACCGCCTATCGTGCGGTCGGACTCCAATTCGCCTTGAGGTGTGTAGACCAGCATCCGAAAGTAGTGAGTGTCGGCCACCAGCAGACGGTCATCCTTGGACCAACCTAGGCCGGTCGGCTTGCCCTGAGTGATGGCCGGTGTGTTCCAGCCTCGTAGATATCTGCCGTCGGCATCAAAGACTTGGATTCGCCCCATCTTGTCTACGATGTAAAGCTGGTCATTGGGCGAGATCGTAATGGCTCGCGCCTTTTGAAATCTTCCCTCTCCAAAGCCCCTTTTTCCCCAATCTAAATCGGGCTCCCGCCTGGAGACCGATTGCGGTACACATCCAATGACCGCTGCGATACCGCCCAGGGCGATAAGGTGTAGTAGTTCTCTGCGAATCGGATCTACCTGGTGACTAGTCATCGGTTTTGTTCAATAAGGAGTCGCTTGGTCCCAACTGGCTACTCATTCTAATAGAAGCCGCTATATTTAGTCGATAAACCAGCGGCAATCGGCGCGAACTCTCGAAAAAATCTCTCGGCCAACGAAACGTCGCACGACATTTGAAAACTACAAGTCGATAGCAGGCATCCACCTATGCTAAGCACCCTGGATTGGAAGAATAGCGAAGACGCGCGTGATATCGTTCACATCGTTGTTCAAGCGCTAGTGGAGGGGCGATTGGTTGTGTTGCCTGCAGATACCGGCTATCACTTAGTTGCCAGTGGATTGCGAGACCAGTATCTTCCGCACTGGAAGCAGCTTACTCAGAACGATCAGATTGGTATCAGTTCGTTGCTGCTCAGGTCACCACAGGAATTGTTGGACTACGCGGTATCTTTGTCGCCGGTAGCGTCCCGCATGTCCAGTCGTGGTTGGCCAGGACCGCTTGTGATGGAACTGAAAGCCGTTACGCACCGCAGCTTGATGTCACAACTGCCTGATCAAGTGCGTCTGTTAGTTGAAGAGGCCGGATTTTCACGATATCGGGTGGCCACGCATGAAGTACTTCGGCAGGCTTTGAGACTAATGCCGGGACCACTTTTAGCTGCCCCGATCAAGCACTTGGGACGGCCGCTGCATTCGCTAGGCAGTCCTTTGAAGCTGCCCGGCGTGACCATTGTTGTCACCGACGGTCCGACTATTCAC
>DAIRSD010000637.1:0-2201 GCA_036804625.1 Aureliella sp.
ATTTGTGTGATAAAGCTGGACATAACGAGTGCCACTCTCCTCCAATCGACGGGCCAACAAGCAATTTCGTGCATATCTAGATTCTGTAGGATCTTTGACACCGTAAAGTTCGAGTGTTTCCGCTGTTTCCTTCGAAGTATCCATCAACTCGGGCGCGCTGCTCTGCATACGGTATGCCAATTCGTACGAATTGATTCTGGTGGCAATTTCGGCATCACCCGTCTGCACTAGTCGCGCGAGGTTCAGTTCTCTGACGGCTTGATAGACTTGATTCTGCTCCTCTACAGAGACAGTGGGCGGAGGCGTCAATTTCAAGAGCGGCTCACCTTGATTTCTCAGCGGAACACCTTGAAAGGTCGTGGGAAGAACTCCGCTGCTCCAATGAATCGAGCCACCTCGCGGGCCACGCGGGCCGCTTTGCAACACCACAAAACCTGGCAGGTCTTGCGCTTGACTGCCAAGGCCATAAGTGACCCAAGCCCCCATGCTTGGGCGACCAAACTGTCCACTGCCCGTATTCATGAACAACTTGGCCGGAGCATGATTGAACAAATCAGTCTTGCAAGTCTTAATGAATGTCAGATCATCCACTATTCTTGCGGTATGCGGTAGCAATTGGCTAACCCAGGCTCCACACTGACCGTATTGCCGAAATGTCTGCTTACTTCCCAGCAGATCTATACGATGGCTGCTGTCCATAAACGCAAATCGCTTTCCTGCGATAAAGCTCTCCGGAATCGGCTGGCCGCTTAGCGCGCTGAGCTTTGGCTTATAGTCGAACAGTTCCAACTGCGACGGCCCCCCTGCCATGAACAAGAAGATGACGCTTTTGGCTCGCCCTGCAAAATGACCTGCGCGACTTGCTAATGGCTGATCTGCAAGATCCGCTTGCTGCGCCGAAAGCCCTTGCGGATCCAGAAGCGAAGCAAGAGCGATGCCGCCAATCCCCATGGCGCAATGACTAAAAAAATGTCTTCTCGTTGCCTGCTTCAGCACCTCATGCGGGCTGCATTTCTGCGGCTGCTCCGGTTGGCAAGTTTTAATCTTCGTTGTATGGGAACTTATCGACTCCATCGTAATATTCTTGATGTTTCTACGCCTAGACATCGTTGTTTACTCTCGCGTAATTGTCTCATCAAGATTCAGTAGAACCCTTGCCGCGCTTAATGAATCCAGTCGTTGCAATGTTGCGATCTCGGATTCGGATGGCAGCCGCGAAGTACAGCGTCGGAAAGCATAGGGCAAGCCTTGTTGCTGAATGATCTGACTTAGTCCCTGAGCGAGTTCAAAAAATGCGGTATCGTTCATTAAGGTCAAAGCCTGCAGCGGCGTGTTGCTGCGCGGGCGCCGCGTGCAGGTACTCAGCCCATCAGGCGCATCAAATACATTCAATGCGGGCGGCGGAGTGGCTCGATAGAGGAATGTGTAAAGGCCGCGTCGATAGCGATCACCACCCTGACTGGTCTTCCAACTCTGCTTGGCCTGCCCGAGACTCAGCACACCTTCTGGAATTGGCGGATAGACCGGTGGTCCGCTGAACTGGGAGTCCAGCATCCCGCTGGCGACCAGCGCCACGTCCCTTACGACCTCTGCATCCAGTCGTAGACGTGACTGCTTTGCGATAAGTAAATTATTTGGATCGACCGTAGTGACATCCTCCCGATATAGTGAGCTTTGCCGATAAGCGTGCGAGCTGACCATCAGTCTAACAATATGCTTCAATTGCCAATCACTTTCCATCAATTCTACTGCCAGCCAGTCCAACAGCTGAGGATGGCTGGGTGGGCTTCCCTGTAAACCGAAGTCGTTATCGGTTGCCACTAGCCCTTGCCCAAACAGATGCTGCCACAATCGATTGACAACCACGCGCGCAGTCAGCGGATTGTTTCGATCCACCAGCCATCGAGCCAAGTCCAATCGATTCGGCCTTAGCTTGCTAGCAGATCCTTCCGAATCAGTTGCATCGTTCGACTCAGCCGAATCTAGGCTTGCAGCCGGCAGCCCGGGTAGGCACTGTGGAGTGCCTGGCTGAATCTCCACCGACGGCCGCGTGAAATCGCCTTGAATCAACAAATGCGTCATACGGGGCTCGTTTAACTCGCGCATCACCAAGGTAGTCGCCTTTTTTTGCTCCGATTGTGAAATCTCCAGACTGGGCTCGTCTTGGTTGTTCAGACATGAGAGCGACCCATAATACTCCG
>DAIRSD010000638.1:0-2189 GCA_036804625.1 Aureliella sp.
AAGGAGGAAGGGGGAAGATTCAAATATCATATTACTTATTTCATAACGCCTATCGCCTATCGCCTATCGCCTCACTCCACCTGCTGGTTGTCTAACTTGCGATAAAGGGTGCGCTCGCCGAGTTTTAGGATCTCGGAGGCCCGTTTTCGGTTGCCGCCTGTCAGCTTGAGCGTCTCTTCGATGGCCCAGCGCTCGGTCTCTTCCATCGTTCTACCGATCATCGCGGAATCCTGAGCAGAAGCAACGGGGGTAACAGCCTGAGGTACTTGCGTGGGAGTGAACTGAAGATCTTCGGGCTGGCCCAATTCTGGCGGCAAATCGTTTACGTCCAGCGAGCCATCGGTATCCAGCACCACCATTGTTTCCACAAAATTTCGTAGTTGGCGAATGTTGCCAGGCCAATCGTAGTCAAAAAACCGTCGAGTAACTAAAGGCGAAAAATTTGCCGAGTTCTTACCGTGGCGCTTGAGAAAAATTTTGCGAAAATGATCCATCAACGGCACTACATCCTCGCGTCGCTCGCGAAGTGGCGGTAGATGGACGGTCACGATGTTCAGGCGGTAATACAAGTCGTTTCGAAAGGTGCCCTGAGCTACCATGTCTTCCAGTGGGCGATTGGTAGCACTGATCAATCGCACGTTGACTTTGATCGATTTATTGTCACCCACTCGAGTAATGCGGTGTTCCTCCAGGACTCGCAGCAGTTTGATCTGAGTGCTCATCGGCATATCGCCAACTTCGTCCAAGAACAAAGTCCCGCCGTCGGTGTATTCGAACGCCCCTGCGCGGTCGCTGGCTGCATCGGTGAAAGCACCTTTGACGTGGCCAAACAGCTCGCTTTCGACCAGTGTCTCAGAAACGGCGCGAACGTTCAATGCCTTTAGCCGCTTATTCTTGCGAGGGCTGTTTTGATGAATGGCCTGCGCAATCATCTCCTTGCCGGTCCCGCTTTCACCGGTGATCAAAACCGTGGCATCCGTTGGAGCGATCCGCTTGATTCGGTCGATAACTTCGGTCATTTTGGGGCTGGAGAAGATAATGCCTTCGAAACCAAATTTCTCATCCAGCCGCTGCCGCAATTCGGCATTGGTCTGTTTCAGCTTGACGGCTTCAACGGCTTTGGCGGTGACCGCGCGAAGGCGATTGGGAGTGATCGGTTTTTCTAAGAAGTTAAAAGCACCTTCCTGCATCGCTTCGACGGCCGTCGGCACGCTGGCGTGACCTGTGACCAACACGACTTCACAGTCGGGCAATGAACGCTTGGCCTTTTGCAGCACCTGCATGCCATCCACGTCGTTCATCACCAAGTCGGTGATTACTACTTGAAAACTTCCGTGATCTAGTTGCTGGATTCCCTCGGGGCCGCTCGTGGCCACGGTACACCGATACCCCACTCGTTCAAGACTTTCGGTCATCGCGCGAGCATGCGCTTTGTCGTTGTCGACAATCAGGATGGCAAATTCACGAGGTTCCAGTGCTGAACTTTCGTGGTCTGTGGTGGTATCTTCGGACATAATTCCTCTGGTTGTCACTATTTTATGGTTCTTCCAGGCGTCTGGTACTGTAGGTCGTTCGGCTATTGCCAACTATACTACGGACTGATTTGTCTGCGAGGGCTGGCAAGGAATTCTGGCGAATTCCACTACGGTTCGATCTTCCACATTTTAAGCATTTTTTTCGATTATTTCAGGTGCATTGATCATGAGCACAGTGTGTCGCGGCGTACGAGGTGCCACCACAGTCCAATCCAATTCACGCGACGAGATCCTTCAAGCGACTCGACAGATGCTAGCTCTGATGATCCGGAGAAACGGGATCGAATCGACCGACATCGCCAGCGCCATTTTCACGGTGACACGGGACCTGGATGCAGAATTCCCCGCACTAGCAGCCCGGCAATTCGGTTGGTTGGAGGTTCCCCTGCTGTGCGGTTACGAAATCCACGTGCCGGGTTCGCTACCGATGTGCGTGCGAGTTCTATTGCACTGGAACACGAGCAAAACACAACACGAAATTCAACATGTCTACATTCATGACGCAGTTCGATTGCGACCGGACCTATCCAAGCTGCCTGCGGTGGACTGGGAGGAACTGGAAAACTGGATCAAGCAGAATCAGCACTCCGGAAACTCTTAATTCACCCTACAGCCAACAGAATACTTCATGCACGACCTGATCATCCTAGGAGG
>DAIRSD010000639.1:0-2156 GCA_036804625.1 Aureliella sp.
AGACCGATCGCACGTTGGACTTGTCGACTCCCATCCCAAAAGCGCTGGTGGCCACCACGCCGGCCTGCTGACCTTCTGCGAACCAATCCTGAGTTTCCCGTCGCAATTCTTCAGCCATTCCCGCATGATAGGCTCGAGCCTCAATACCAGCCTGCATCAGCCACTGAGCAACCTCCTCGGCCGTCTTCTGCTGAGTCACATAGACAATGGCTGGCAACGAATCGGGGTCGCTCAGCCTCGCGGCCATGGCATGGTCTCGACTGGCCTGAGTACACAGCTTGGTGGCCAGAGTCAAGTTGGGTCTGTAAAAGGCTGTTTGAACCGCGTGCTCGTTCGCTATCGAAAACTCGCGGCAAATGTCTTCCAGTACAGCCGGCGTGGCCGTCGCAGTTAAAGTCAGGACCTGTTTGGCCCCCAATTGCTTAGCAATCTTAGCCAATTTCAGATACTCGGGCCGAAAATTATGCCCCCACTGGCTGATGCAGTGAGCTTCGTCGATTGCAAAAAGGGACACAGTTACTTGGCTGATCGCCTCACGGAATCGCTCGTTGAAGAAACGTTCGGGTGCCACATACAGCAAACGAAGCTGACCGCTGTAAAGCTGCCTCATGACTTGCCGCGTCTGATCGGCAGAAAGCGTCGAGTCCAAGCGAGCTGCTGGAACGCCTCGCGCATTGAGTTGATCTACCTGCTCCCGCATGAGTGCCAACAGCGGCGAAACAACAACGGTAAGTCCATCCATCAAAATCGCTGGCAGTTGGTAGCACAAAGACTTTCCACCACCTGTGGGAAAGATCGCGGCTGCCGAATGTCCCTCCAGAAGAAGCCGAATGACTTGCAATTGTCCCGGGCGGAAGTCGCTCAATCCAAAGCGTTCCGGCAACGTGCAGTGCAATTGATCATCGGTAATTGACTTCGTGCGTGCGGTTTTTGCCGCGACTGGTATTGTTGCCGCAGGTTTAGATTCCGAAAAGGCTCCTCGAACTCGTACGTTTCTTTTAGGTGTAAATTGTTGGCTCATTGGATTTTCCTTCCTGATGGAATGATGCCTGAGAGTGCATTTCATCACAGCGCCGCTATCTTATTAGTCTTTCGAGCGGTACAAACCTTACAGTAGAAAACCAAAAATTCCAAAAATTTTCAAAAAGAAATGTCCGGAGCCTCCGTGGATTGGTTTTGAACTAATCTCTATCCAGCACAAGCTTGAATATATCGCTGCACCGTCTCTGCCATCCCAAACTGTAAAGCATCGGCAGTCAATGCGTGACCAATAGAAACTTCGGCCAGATCGCCTATCGCTCGGACAAGAAGAGGCAGGTTGTCGACTGTCAGATCGTGACCTGCATTGATGCCAAGCCCCGCCTGGCTTGCCAACTCTGCGGTGACACCGAGCTTCTCCAATTCTCGCTTTGCGGCAGTAGCGTCGTCATGGGTTGCGCCATACGGTCCGGTATAGAGTTCGATTCGGTCTGCCCCCGTGGATCGTGCGGCTGCAATCTGCTCCTTGCTTGCATCGGGATCACAAAACAAAGAAACTCGCATCCCAAGCTGCTTCAAAGCGGCAACCATGGGCGACAAGGTCGTATGGAAAGTGACAAAATCCCAGCCGTGGTCTGATGTGCTTTGACCAGGGTCATCAGGAACCAGTGTCACCTGATCCGGTCGATGACTTCTGACAAGCTCAAGGAATTCTGGCGAAGGGTAACCTTCCATGTTAAATTCAGATTGATGTTCCTGAGTTAACTTTCTGAGAATTGGGACATCACTGAAGCGGATATGCCGCTGATCAGGTCTGGGGTGCACTGTTAGGCCAACTGCTCCGGCCTGAAGAGCGATTTGACCCAGTTTTTCTAGTGATGGCCACGGCAAATTGCGGCGATTTCTAAGCATGGCAACCGCATTCATGTTTACCGACAATTTGACAGCCATCGATCACCCTTTTTAGGATCGTCAAAATAAAAAACGCTCTGCATTATCTGAGAATTAACCGTCAACGTAAAGCACCCAGCATTGCGCTAGCTTAAACTTGAGATCTATCAAGAATCTCATAGCCGGTACCAACGAAAAGAACCGTAGGATTATGTCCTACGGTTCTTAATGATCTTTAAGCGAATCAGGCCAATATGCCATAGACAAAAAAAATGATTACGGAGCAA
>DAIRSD010000640.1:0-2150 GCA_036804625.1 Aureliella sp.
TTCTTTGCCGCTGCACCGGTGGCTCGCCAAGCGGGTTTATCAGACGAGCGGCTATTGAGTGCTATTCGGGCTCAACTGGAATCTAAGTTTGGCAGCAAAGGCGCTCGAATCGTAGAAGACAATATGCGGGTGGTCATGCGAGGCTACAGCGAAGTGCGCCCAGTCCCCCACGGTCCCCTAGGGGATATTCAAGAGAAAGATTCCAAGGCTTTGCAGGAACCGATCCCATTGCCTGTACTTCTGAAGCGTCAGCCGCAGAGCCAAATGGCCGCTTCGGATATTCATCGTTTTTGGGAGCAGACCGGCAGCTTTTACGCTCGTGGTCAGGGCAACGACACCATCAGCGATCCTTTTATCGGCCTGAGTGTCGTACCGGCTGTGACGACGCTGTTTCGTGACATGACCGGTATTCGCTTTTCGCATCCGCAGTGGATTGCGGAAAACTGTACCGCTTGCGGCAATTGCTACACAGTATGTCCCGATACGGCCATTCCCGGATTGGTGACCGAAGTCTCCGCCGTATTTGACACCGTAGTGGAACGATTGCGCAAACAAGGTCGCAACCTACAATACTTACCCAAAGCGGTTCGCGACACTGAGCAGTTTCTTCGACGGATGCTGGCCGAGAGCCAAGAGAAGGAGCATTTTTCTTGGCTGTTAGAAGACTCCATTCATCGAACGATTCGTGAAGCCAGGTTGACCGATTCCCAGCGCAGCGAATTGCGACAGGAGTTCGAGTGGTTCAGGGAAGATATCGCCGATTTTCAATTTTCGCTGACTCGTCCCTACTTCACCGCCAAAGAGCAAGCGGAACCCGGATCAGGCGGCCTGCTGAGCATTACTGTGAATCCCTACACCTGCAAAGGCTGTATGGAGTGCGTGGCGGTTTGCAATGACGATGCATTGCGTGCCGTACCGCAAACCAAAGAGAGCGTCGACAAGTTGCGGCATGGCTGGGATTTTTGGTTAGACTTGCCGAATACACCGCGTCGCTACATCCGCGTGGACGACCTGGAAGAGTGTGTCGGTGCACTGCAAACCATTTTGTTAGATAAGAATAACTATTTGGCATTCGCCAGTGGCGAAGGTGCGTGCCTGGGCTGCGGCGAAAAGACGGTGATGCATCTGTTTGTCAGCACAGTGGAAGCGCTGATGCAACCACGTATCGAACGCCATATTCAACGCCTGACTGAACTGATCGACAATTTGGAAAGGCACATTCAGCAGAAACTGATGAAAGAAATCGATGTCAGCGACCCATCCGCACTTGATAGTCTTCTGCGTGAAGTGAGCGGCGGCGATGTGACTTTGGCTAGGATTGCAGAACACACCGAAAAGCACACGGGAGGTCAGGTGATCGACCCAGAGTGGTTGCGGCGTGTCACCGCCTTGATCGCTCAACTGAAGGAACTGCGCTGGAAATATACCGAGGGAACCACGGGACGTGGACGAGCCCGAATGGGAATGCTAAACGCGACCGGTTGTTCGTCGGTCTGGGGTAGCACCTATCCGTACAATCCTTATCCGTTCCCTTGGTCGAATCATCTATTTCAAGACTCGACTTCGCTGGCCATGGGGGTCTTTGAAGGACATATGTTAAAAATGGCTCAAGGCTTTAAGGCCATTCGCCAAGCAGAACTGGAGCTTGCCGGCGGCTACAATCCCAGCCAACATACTGACTTCTTTACCTATTTCAATTGGCATCAGTTCTCAGATCAGGAGTGGGAACTGTGTCCGCCCGTGGTTGCCGTTGGTGGTGATGGAGCGATGTATGACATTGGTTTCCAAAATTTGTCTCGCATGATGATGAGCGGCAAGCCGATCAAGGTTCTAGTGCTGGATACGCAAGTCTATTCCAACACGGGCGGACAGGCATGTACCTCCGGTTTCTTCGGTCAAATTTCGGACATGGCCCAGTACGGCAAGGTCGAGCATGGTAAGTCAGAAATACGCAAAGAGATTGGCTTGATCGGAATGGCCCACCGCACGACTTATGTTCTGCAAAGTACCATTGCTCACGCGAACCACATGATCGAAGGATTTATCAAGGGGTTAAAATCACGACGGCCCGCTCTGTTCAACTTATACACTTCGTGTCAACCAGAACATGGAATCGGCTAAGACAAGAGCTTCAATCAAGCTAATCTGGT
>DAIRSD010000641.1:0-2141 GCA_036804625.1 Aureliella sp.
CCTGTCAGTGAGTCGAACGCAGCTTCCAGAGCGTCTGTTACCTGCGACAGTCGACTTGTGGTCAAATCCAGTGCATTGTGTGCCGTTCGAAGTTCGATGGCAATCTTGTCGCGTTGGAGAGTTGTTTTCTGTTCGATTTGAGCAAGTTTTGCTCCGGTTTGCTGGACCTTGCCTAGCGCCCCGCGTCGCTGTATGGGCAGATCACCTCGCACGCCCAGAACCAACTCCAATTGTCCCTTGTCGTTTTTGCTTGAGGCTGGTTGTCCGACATCTTGCGCCGCTTCGGCAAGTAAATCCAAATTTGGCAGAATCTGGTTATTTGCTAACTGTCGGTCTAAACGGACGTGCTGTGCTTCAATGGCAAGCACGGCTAATTCCGGACGTCGTGACAATGCGGCCTGATAGTCCTGAGCAAAATCGGCTGGCGGCAAATTTTCGATGACAGGGAAGTGTAGCGGTAACCAGGCGTCGTCTGGAATCAGCGCCACTCCGGTAAAATCCCGCAAGAAGAGTGACAATTTGAAAGCAGCTTCACGATACTTCTGTTCTGCTTCGATTTTCTTGCTGGTTCTTTCGGCTAACAATTGTCGATTGAAGACCACGTCAATTTGAGCAAACTTGCCAGCTTCGGCACCCTGTTCGAACTGCTGCTGGCGGTCTTGTGCCAGTTCGACCAGTTCCTGTTGGGCAACTAACCTTGCGCCGGCAGCAACCCATTCCCAGTAAAGTAGCGCCGCATCGCGACTGCTGTTTAGCAATTGAGTCTGTACCTGTGGTCCAACGGCCCGCTGAGCTAGCCCGGCCTGAAACACGGCGACTCGTTGAGGATCGATTGCGCGTCCTTGCAACAACGGCAAACCAAATCCCAGGCTGAACTCGCCGCCCCGCTGCGTCTCTCGTTCCAAATACCAAGGTTGATACTCGCCACGTCCAATGCGATATCCGGCCGACACGTAGCCGCCCCACCAAGTCTGACGGTAGGCACCTATCCCATGTCGGTAATTTCTGTAGAAGCCTGTGGGCTCTGACATAGACTGAGCTTGAAGCCGAGTGTCATAGGCCCCCATCGCACTGGTGGCCATGCCGCCAGCCACTCCGGCTTCCAATCGAGCCTGTTCAATGATTGGGAAATAGCGGTAGACGCTAGCAATCACATCCGCCAGTGACAGCTTCTCGGCCCTTGAGTCTTGATTGCTCAGCCCCGTGTCCAGGGTGTTGTCCTGTGGAAGCGAAGGAAGCGGCACCGGCTCGGATAACCCTGTTGCAGACTGTGAAGGAGACGGCAGTGTTTGTGTAGTTTGTTCGGTGTTGGGCACGTTAGCGGAAATATTCGGCAACAGCTCCTGTTGCACGACGGCTGCCTCCTGTACGAATTGACTGACCGGCACCTGGCCAAACAATTCGTTTGACAAGCACAGCGCAGGGACAATTCCAAGATAAAAGAGGCTTCGATTCATACCTAACTCAGGGGGAAAATCGAATCGAACCATTCACGGGCTGATTGCGACTCAACCAAAAAATTGCAAGCATTACTTTGTTGAAAAGTAGGCACAATTCATTTATCGGCATTGAGAGTGAACTAGCCTATGGAAAAGATCCGGCGGGATAGCTCAAACCAGCAAAGTAATTGGCTCGACTATCCAAGCTGAATCGGCTGAGGAGACACTTTCCAAATATTTTGGCAATATTCCTTAATGGAGCGATCCGATGAAAACTTTCCCATTCTGGCCGTATTAAGAATTGACATTCGAGTCCAGTGTTCAGGCTGCTGGTAGATTTGATCGACCCGCTGTTGGCATTGGTCGTATGCAGCAAAATCAGCCATTACCAAAAAGGGATCGTGATACCGCAGGTTATCAACTAACGGACGCAAACACTGCCGATCTCCGTGAGTAAAAAATCCACTTGAAATCAAGTCGATCGCTTCACGCAACTGCGCATCGGTCTGGTAGTATCTGTCGGGAGAGTAGCCACTGGACTTAACCGCCTGTACTTCAGCGGCGGTTAAGCCAAATAGAAAGAAATTTTCAGCACCTACCTCATCGCGTATTTCAATATTGGCACCGTCCAGAGTTCCGATTGTCAAAGCACCATTCATGGCCAGTTTCATGTTTCCAGTCCCCGACGCTTCCATGCCAGCC
>DAIRSD010000642.1:0-2123 GCA_036804625.1 Aureliella sp.
TGTGGTTCCTGTCATATCGACGGTCGCATGGACCGACGTTCTTGGGACCTTGGCAATCCCGCTGGGAATAACATTGCCTTGTCCTCTCGTGACTTAAACCGTAGCTCCCAGTCTGTGCTTCCCATCGTTGGAGTCCTGGGTACGGGCAGCTTAACCAATTTTCACCCGATGAAGGGGCCGATGTTGACTCAGACGTTACAAGACATCATAGGCCATGAGCCGTTGCACTGGCGAGGTGATCGTTTTGGGATCGAAGAGTTTAATGATGCGTTTCACGAACTACAAGGTCGTGCCAATTTGTTGACTACTGCGGAGATGGCCGAGTTCAAGGCGTTTTTATCGACGATCCATTTTCCACCCAATCCGTTCCGAAACATCGATAACACGTTACCCACGAATCTGAATCTAAGCGGACATTTTGCCACCGGTCGCTTCACGATGGCTGCGGGTAATCCGTTGCCAAATGGAAATGCGGTTGCCGGATTGACTCAATATCGAAACAAAACGCTGGGAAGTGGAGCACTGGACCGAGGGGCGTTCGCATGCGTTTCGTGTCACACCTTACCAACTGGAGGAAGTACCGACCGGCGTTGGCAGTCGGGCAATTGGGTACCTATCGCGCGAGGTGCTCATGATGAAAATCATTTGATGGTCATGGGTGCAAGCGATGTCGCCAACTTCACCACTCCAATACAAAATACGATGAAGGTGCCTCACCTGAGGAACATCCATGAACGAGTTGGATTTAATGTTCGGCCCGGCACTCAAAGTTTGCATGGCTTTGGACACATGCACGATGGAAACATCCCCGCGATCGCAGAATTCATCAGTAACCCTGCATTCATCTTTACCTCAGACCAGCAGATTGCCAACATGGTTGCGCTGATGCTATCCTGGTCGGGCTCCGATTTTCGCGAGACCAATGGCAGCTTGATTGTGAACAATGGCAATGTCTCACTGGAACCTCCTGGGGTGTTCAGCAAAGACAGTCATTCGGGTGTTGGACAACAAGAGACTATCTCCAGTCCTAGCCAAAGTCTAACTCGGCTCAATCAACTGGTTGTTGCGGACTCTTCGGCCCGAGTCGAACTGATCGCCAAGACCTATGGCCCCGCAGGCAATCGTGGTTATTTGCTTTCAGGCGGCAATTTCCTAGCTGACTTCCCAGGCGAACCAAAGACTCAAGCTCAATTGGTGTCCGCGACCGGCAACGGCAACGTGGTTACATTCACCCTGGTCCCTGCTGGCACGGGCCAGCGTTTGGGCCGTGACCGCGATTTAGATGGCTACTTGGATTACGAGGAGATTGTGAACTGCACCGACCCCAACGATCCAACCAGCTTTGGTTCGGGACAATGTGCGGAAGCCGTCGCCAGCTATGCCTATCACGCTGGATGGACCGGCTCGCCAAACCCGCAGTGGGCTGCCATGGATACAGGTAAAGTCCTGGCTTCTCCTGGAGCTTCGCCCACTGCCCTGGGTCTGAACAATCTGATCAACACCAGTCACGGTATCAACGGACTGATCTTTGATATCATTGGCCTGAACAACATCAATGACGCTCAGTGGCAGTTCACCTGGAGTCCACAGGAAGCCTTCGATGCGAATACTAATCCAATCGCTGGCTGGCAGCCTGCTCCAGCGCCCACGATCACCATGCATACGGCTCAAGGTGCTAGTGGCTCGGACCGCTTCCTGTTGCAGTGGCCCAATCAGCAGATCGTCAACCGATGGTTGTGTGTGAAGATAACCATCGGAACAGTGACCAAGACCTATGTACTAGGACACCTGACGGGTGAATGTACGGGTCCTAGTGGAAATGCGTTTACAGTGATGGTCGATGATATCTTGGCTGTTAGGGCTCAGTTGGCCACACCGGCCAGTGTCAGCAGCATTGTCGATGTCGATAAGAGCGGTATGGTACTAGTATCAGATATCTTGGCAACACGTGGTAACCTGACCAAACAACTGACTCAGATTACTCTACCGGCTGCTCCCTAGACTTGCGGCAGATGAATAACAGTCGTAGTGGAACAAAACACACAAGAACAAAATAAAAAGAAAAAGGAGAGAAACACAAAACTAAAAAAAAATATAAAACGACGATAAGGAGTTGAATAAGA
>DAIRSD010000643.1:0-2112 GCA_036804625.1 Aureliella sp.
ACCGTGCCCGCGATCTTGCAATGGAAGGAAAGTTCCAACAAGCGCTAGATCAGCTTAAGACGATTCCCAAAGACAGTTTGCCGGACAATCCATTGCTCAAGCAAGACTATGAATTCTACGTCTGGTACTGCGAGGGGATGCGCAGCTTGGCCGGAACTGGGGATCAGAATGCGGCCATCAAAGGACTGATGAGTTTAGACAAGGTCAATCCTAATTCACATCATCGCTGGTCCATCAAGTTATTGCTCGGCCGACTAGCTTTGGCCAAGGCCGCTCCGGCGCGAGCAACTGAGTATTTTGTAGACCTAGCCAAGTCGCCGGATGAAGTTCACCGTGCTGCCGCAAGCTATTTTGGTGCTAAGGCTTTATTGCAGCAAGAGAAGGCAGCCGAAGCGGCTAACGCACTGAAAGGTTTGTTATCAGCCACTGCTAGCTCTCCGGAAGCGGCACGTTACAAGAGCTTAGCCGCTGTTCTAGAAGCTAGAAGCCGCTTGAAAGCAGGTGATGCCAACGCGGCGCTCAGCGCACTAGATGGATTGGCTGAACGAGAGGACAACACCGACATGCAGTTGTTTGCTGAAATCAATAATGCCAGGGGTGCCTGTTATCAGGCGCTCGATCAACCGCAGCGAGCCGCCTACAGTTATCTGCAAACTCATTTGTTGTTTTTCACCGATCCAGAGACTCACGCAGAAGCCCTGTACCATTTAAAGAAATTGCTGACAGCCATTGGCCAACCGGCCAAGGCGGCGGATGCTGGTGAGCAACTGGCAAAGCTTTATGCTTCCAGCGTATGGGCCAACAAGAAATAGCCAATGGGCTAGCCACTGATTGGGCAAGAGGTTAAAACCGATGTTCACCTGTGGGATCGCTCGGACTTGACCACAGCCACCCGGTCGAAAATATTTCAGAATTGAAAATGGCGTGTGCTAAGGCATACGAGTACGAGTACGAGCACGAGTACGAGCACGAGCACGAGCACGAGCACATGACATCTCAAACAATTTGCAAACTAAACTTTGGAGCAGCGCACATGACAGGCTGGTTTAAGCTTCTACGGACTGGCGTATTCGCCATTTTGGGGATCGTATCGTGCTATTGCTGTTCGGCTATTGCACAAGAAGACAACTTGGACGATCTATTGGGCGCTCCGGCGGCAGCTCAGACGGCTCCTGCTGCTGGAGCGGCCGCGCCTAACGGAGCGGGTAACGCAGCAGGCAATGCTGGTGCCGCGCAAGCTGAGGGTCCTGCGTCGACCAACATGTTGGTTTGGACCTTCCAAGCGTTGGGCTGGATGTACACGATCGTGTTCTTTGCTTTGTCGGTGACCTTGGTGACTCTGATCGTGATGAACCTGATCGCATCCAGGCGGGACAGTATCTGTCCACAGGACTTGGTAGAGTCGGTTGACCAGCATGTAGCCGCTGGCCAGCATCAGCAGGCGGTCGAGGCGATTCGCAATGATGGGTCGTTCCTAGGCCAGGTTGTATCGGCCGGCCTAGCGCGTTTGGAGCGTGGACACCCAGCAGCGATCGAGGCCATGCAGGAGGTGGGCGAAGAGGAGACAATGAAACTGGAACACAGTTTGGGGTACATGGCGTTGATCGGAAACATCAGTCCCATGGTTGGACTTCTTGGGACGGTCCAGGGGATGATTTCGGCTTTCCGTACCATCGCCATGTCGGGCTCAACTCCGGCAGCCGCCGATCTAGCCATGGATATTTCCACGGCACTGTTCACGACGCTGGCCGGTTTGGCCGTAGCCATCCCGGCTTTGGCCATTTATGCGATTCTTCGCAATCGCATCCAACGGATGACTTTGCAAGTGGGCGTTGCCAGTGAGCAGATGCTCGAAAAATTTCTGAAGTAATGTTAAGGGGTAAGTGATGTTAGTTGGTAAGTGGGGCGCTAAGAATTTCTCTTAGGACGACAAGCCATGCGACTAGGGCGAAAAAAACATGAGGGTCCGCTGGAAGTGGATCTGACGTCGATGATCGATATGGTTTTTAATTTAATCGCATTTTTTATGGTACTGATCAACTTTTCTCACAGCGAGCAGATTGACCGGGTTCCCCTGCCACTCAGTGAATTAGCCAATCCGGCTGAATCACC
>DAIRSD010000644.1:0-2107 GCA_036804625.1 Aureliella sp.
AATTCAGGTCATTGGCGGATTTTGACTATTAGGGAGCTGATCATGACAACTGCGATGGTGCAAGGCGGAAGCTGGACTTTCGAACATGGGAAGATGTAACGCAGGACATCGAACTGCTGAACCAGCAGGGCTATGAGCGAGCGGGCAATTGGGATTTATCACAAATTCTTGATCACGTGGGCGAGGGGTTGCGAACGGCCGTCAACGGCACGTCCCATCGCGGGCCTTGGATCGTGCGCAAGCTGATCGGTCCCTTGGTCCTACGCCACGTCATTAGCCGACGCAGAATGAAGGCGGGCATCAAGGTTCCCAAGTGGTGGCTGCCAGGACCGGCGACTGATGAATCCAAGGCCATTGAGAAGTTCAGTTCGGCGATTCAAGCCTTCCACCAGTTGTCCACTCAGCCACACCCACATCCATTCTTGGGGAATTTAAGCAAGCAGCAGTGGAATGATCTTGCGCTGATTCACGCTTCCCACCACCTGAGTTTTCTGACTCCGAAAAGGTAAGTCCACAATGCGCTGGTATCGTCGAATCGGGCCCGGTTTGATCACTGCATGTGTGGTCATCGGTCCCGGCAGTATCCTGACAAGCTCTACGGTTGGGGCGAAGTATGGATTCGATATGCTGTGGGTGATCATGTTGGCTGCCGGACTGATGATGGTCTTTATGACACTTGGGGCCAAGCTGGGGGCTGTGGCCGATGCCGCGCCAGCGGAATTGGTACGACGCCATGCAGGTAAGCCCTTGGCTGCATTTGTAGGCTTGTCTGTCTTGTTGACTACGGCATTGTTTCAGTCCTGCAACAATATAGGAGTGGCGGCCGCACTGGAAGGTTTTATTGACTCTCGTGCCATGGTCGCATTGATTCTGGTTTTTCTGAATGCAGTAGCCATTGCTTTCTTGTTTGTATTCAAGAATCTCTATCAGATGCTTGAAAGAGTGATGTCCATCTTTGTGGCGGTGATGTTGGCCTGCTTTGCGTTCAATTTAATTCAGCTAAAGCCGGACTGGGTAGCGATCTCAGCAGGTTTATTGCCGTCGGTAAGTGAATTGCAAATCTCTGGCGATATGTTACCAATTCTTGGACTGATAGGAACAACGTTTGTAGTCACTGCGGCCTACTACCAAGCCTATTTAGTGCGTCAAAAGGGTTGGAAAGCGGATCAGTTGGTAAGTGGTCTTATAGATTCTCGCATCAGCGCTACCATCATCATGTTGATCACGATGATGCTGATGTGTACCGCTGCCATCGTGTTTCATCAGGTAGCCTCCAACGACCCCAATTTCAAACTCAGTAGCCCAGCGGCCGTTGGTCAGGGGTTAGAAAAGACATTTGGTCAAAGCGCCCATGCCATCTTTTGCCTTGGGCTTTTTTCCGCAGCCTACTCGTCCTATCTGATCAATTCTATGATCGGTGGATACATGGCTGCCGACGGAATGGGATGGTCGATTGCAGGCGACGATTGGTCGGCTAAGCTGCTGTCGACGGCTGTGTTGCTGGTTGGAATGTTGATAGGCTTGGCCGTCCTACTGTTCGACTTTGATCGCACTCCAACGATCATTGCGGCGCAAGCGATCACCATCGTCGCGGCACCTGTCGTTGCTGCTGTGTTGTTATGGCTAACCGCATCTCGCGACGTGATGGGGGACTATGCTAATGGCTGGCGAGTGAATCTGGCTGCCGCCGCTGGCATGCTGATCTTGTTGGCGATGGCTGGCAAGACCGCTTTGGTTGATTTACCCGCTGCTCTCTTTCGATAACGCTAAGATCTGACTGGTCTGGGGCACTTGATGGCACCAAGTGTTTTCTAAGCTTCGACTAGAGCCAAAACGGCGCGGGTAGTAGGAATACTGGGTTCTCGATCATGCTCCACGCTCCGTGCCAGCTCACTTAGCGAGTCAAAAACATGACAAAGACAAACACGAAGGACAGAGGGACCATCAGCGCCATCACTGGCAGCGCCCACCAACCGGATGGCAATTGGCGACGATTTCGGGCAGCAGCATACCACAATCCAATTGCTACACGGCTCAGCAAGCCCGCAAGCACGTAGACAAAACTGAGCAGCCACCAAAGCTACCCTGGAATTTCTTCGATCTTGGC
>DAIRSD010000645.1:0-2104 GCA_036804625.1 Aureliella sp.
CGATGGTTCCGATCGGCGATTACGAGATGGGCATGCCCTTAGATATGATTCCAACTCTGCTGCTGCGAGCGCGGATTTCCCGTGACACAACTACGGCACAAGATTTGGGCTGCCTTGAGCTGGATGAAGAGGATTTGGCGCTTTGTACTTTTGTCTGTCCGGGCAAATATGACTACGGCTCCATACTTCGCGACAACTTGATGAAAATCGAAAAAGAAGGATAGTCTTCGCCATGAAGTTTTTGCGCAACATGCTGGACAAGCTCCACCCGATGTTTGATCGAGGTGGAAAATTCGAGAAGCTGTATGCAGCTTACGAAGCAGCAGATACGTTTTTATACACACCGGGCATCGTCGCGCGTGGTCTGCCGCATGTCCGCGATGCTCTGGACCTAAAGCGAATGATGACGATGGTAGTCGCTGCTTTGGTGCCCTGTGTGCTAATGGCACTTTGGAATACCGGCTATCAGGCCAATCAGGCGATCTCTGGCATGGAAGCGATCGGGATGACTCCCACGCTTGACTGGCACCATACGATTCATGCTTGGCTAGGGTTGGGACACAATCCTGCGAATTGGCTGGACAACATGGTCTACGGGGCGCTTTATTTCTTTCCGGTTTACATCGTGACCTTGGCGGCTGGCGGCACCGCGGAAATGATCTTCAGCGTGGTTCGACGCCACGAGATCAACGAAGGATTTTTGGTAACGAGCCTGTTGTTCCCGCTGACCCTTCCTCCGGATATTCCGCTGTGGCAAGTGGCTTTAGGGATTTTGTTCGGAGTGGTGATTGGCAAGGAGATCTTTGGCGGTACCGGTCGCAACTTCTTGAATCCAGCTCTGACAGGTCGAGCCTTTTTATACTTTGCTTATGCAGGCCAGATCAGTGGCGACAAGGTTTGGACCGCAGTAGACGGATTTTCCGGTGCGACCGCCTTGGGGCAATTGGCCGCGGTTCAGCCCAATCAGTTTGATCGAGTAACCGATTGCTTGCAGCAGATCTCGACCACAACCGGACCGCAGGCAATTTCTTGGTGGAGCGCCTTTATCGGAACGATACCCGGATCGATGGGCGAAACCAGTACGCTTGCCTGTATCCTTGGTGCCATCGTCTTGACGGCTACTGGCATCGGATCGTGGCGGATTATGGCTGGCTGCTGCATTGGTGCTTTGGGCTTGTCTTCCTTGTTGTATCTGATCCCTAACGCTTCCAATCCGATGTTAGGCATTCCACCTTGGTGGCACTTTGTCCTAGGCGGTTTTGCGTTTGGAACGGTGTTTATGGCGACCGACCCGGTCAGCGCTTCGATGACGGAAACGGGCAAGTGGATTTATGGAATTTTGATAGGTGCCATGACAATCATGATTCGTTCACTGAATCCAGCATTTCCTGAGGGAATCATGTTGGCCATTCTCTTTGGCAACGTCTTTGCACCGCTGATCGACTTTTTTGTAGTCCAGGCCAACATTAAACGGAGGGCTGCCCGCTATGTTGCATAAGGATTCAATCGCTAACACACTGTTGGTGTCGGTGGGGCTATGTGTGGTCTGTGCACTGCTGGTCAGTTCGGCCGCTGTTGGACTCAAGAATTATCAGTTCGAGAACAAGGTACTTGACCTGAAGCGGAACGTTATTGCCGCCGCAGGTTTGGCTGGCGAAGGCGGTGCAGGTGCGTTGTCTTCTACGGACGTCAAGCAACTGTTTGATCAACGCATCGAGAAACGGCTGGTGGATATTGCTACCGGCGATTACGTCGCCGATGCCGATCAGTCGTACGATCCAAGAAAGGCGGCCAAGGATCCAGGCCAACAGAAAGCGATCCAGGGCAACTTCCCTATTGGATTGGGCAATCGTGAACCTCAAACCTGGGTCTATTTGGTCAAAGCGGAATCCGGCGACATCGAAAAGGTAGTCTTGCCGATCTATGGAAAAGGCTTGTGGTCTACTCTTTATGGTTTTGTATCGGTAAACAAAGACATGCGAACCATTTCAGGCCTCACCTTTTACGAACATGCCGAGACGCCCGGATTGGGTGGTGTAGTTGAAAATCCCAGTTTGATAGCTAAGTGCGGTGGCAAGGAGATCTGTGCCAGTTGTGCCGATCC
>DAIRSD010000646.1:0-2081 GCA_036804625.1 Aureliella sp.
CTTCTGCTCCCTTCGACATTAGCCTGACTTTACTATGCGGCCAAAAGTCGTAAACTTCTACCTTTCTTAATCGCTCGTTTCAGAAGGCTCGTATAATTTTGGGGGCAAGCGCATGCAAGGGCTTATGCAGGACTGGTCGCTGACAGTCGACCGAATTCTAGATCACGCCAAGACCAATTTTCCACAGCGCGAGATGGTGACTCGCAGCCTGGAAGGTCCCATCACGCGACCTACCTACGCGAAAGTCTGGCACCGCGCCAAACAGGTAACCGCTGCGCTAAAACAACTGGACATTCAACTGGGTGATCGGATTGCTACTCTGGCGTGGAATACGGATCGACATGCCGAAGTGTGGTACGGAACCATGGGCATGGGGGCCATTCTACACACGGTCAATCCACGGCTATTCCCAGAGCAGATCGTGTGGATTATCAATCATGCTGAAGACAAGGTTCTGTTCTTTGACATCACCTTTCTGCCGTTGATCGAAAAGATCGCTGGGCATTTGAAGTGCGTCAAAACCTTTGTGCTGCTGACCGACCGCGATCATTTGCCTAAGTCATCCATCAATGGTCTGCTGGCTTACGAGGATTTCATCGACGGTCAGTCCTGTGATGCCCAGTGGGGAGGTTTCGACGAAAACACTGCCTGTGGCCTGTGTTACACTTCTGGGACAACCGGGGATCCGAAGGGAGTGTTATATTCTCACCGCTCCAATGTACTTCATGCGTTAGCATCCAACACCGTCGATTGTTTTGGCGCGGGTGCCAACGATGTCGTGCTGCCAGTCGTTCCTATGTTTCATGCAAACGCGTGGGCTATCACGTTTGGCGGTCCCATGTGCGGAGTCAAGTTGGTGATGCCAGGCGCACGATTAGATGGTGCAAGCGTTTATGAACTGCTGGAAACCGAGAAGGTAACCATGACAGCGGCCGTGCCCACCGTTTGGCTGATGCTCCTGAATTATTTGCGTGAGAACAACCTAAAGCTTTCGACTCTGAAGCGAGTCGCTATCGGCGGTTCGGCGGTTCCAGAAATGATCCTGCGAGCCTTTGAAGATGACTACGGCGTTGAGGTGATTCATGCGTGGGGCATGACCGAAATGAGTCCTATCGGCACCATCGGCAAACTGCTGCCCGAACATTATGCGTTGGATCGCGAATCGCAAATCAAAACCAAGCTCAAGCAGGGTCGCGGTCTGTTCACTGTCGAAATGAAGATCGTCGACGATTCTGGTCATGAATTACCGCGCGACGGAAAGACGTTCGGACGCTTGTTGGTGCGTGGACCAGCAGTGTCCCGCGCTTACTTCAAGAACGCAGGTGCCCGCAACGAGCGCGGTGAATGCTTGGAACCGGACGGATTTTTTGATACGGGCGATATCGCAACTCTCGATAAACTCGGTGTGATGCACATCACGGATCGGGCTAAAGACGTGATCAAGTCAGGAGGCGAGTGGATCAGTTCCATCGATATCGAAAACATCGCGGTGGGATGTGATGGCGTGGCCAATGCAGCGGTCATCGGTATTGCACATCCCAAGTGGGATGAACGCCCACTGCTGATTATTGAACCCAAGCCCAACTGTCAAGTTACCAAAGAACAGCTTCTTGCATATCTGCAAGGCAAGATCGCCAAGTGGTGGATGCCTGACGATGTGGTCATGGTCGAAAAGATTCCGATCGGAGCGACCGGAAAGGTCAATAAGTTGGCTCTACGGGAACAATTCAAGAATTACATCCTGCCAACCAGCTAACAAGGCTTCCCTAATCAAGTGGCGACAAGCTTCCAGCTTGTCCAAAAAGTATCACAATTCGTTTCTTGACACTTCGAGCCGATCACGATGCCAAAACCTAAAATCAGCGCATTTCCCAAATGCTACTTGGAAGACATCTCGCAGCAAAAGATGTCGCTGTTTGACTGGATCGATCAAGCCAAACAGCTCGACTGCGATGGACTGGAAATGTACGAAGGTTTTTTCAAGTGCCTTGACGAATCCTATCTCCTGGAAGTGCGCAGCGCGATCTAGAAGTCAGGATTTGACATGCCCATGCATTGCTGTTCTCCAGAATTCACACATC
>DAIRSD010000647.1:0-2078 GCA_036804625.1 Aureliella sp.
AGCGAAGTGTACCACGCCATGCGTCGGTCGCGCCAAAACTGATACCACCGATTAGACGACTGGGGATTGCAGAAGACCTCGATCTCCATCTGCTCAAAATCCCGCGATCGAAACGTAAAGTTGCGGGGAGTGATTTCATTGCGAAAACTCTTGCCGATCTGTGCTATGCCCAGCGGCAACTTAACGCGTGAGCTATCGACAACATTCTTAAAGTTAACAAATATGCCTTGCGCTGTTTCGGGGCGAAGAAAAGCCGCTCCCTCCTCTCCGCTCAGCGCACCGACGTAGGTCTTGAACATCAGGTTAAATTCACGCGGCTCGGTTAACGTCCCTAATTCGTTGGCATCGGGAGCAAGAACCTGCGAGAATTCATCGATCTGATTCAGGCTGTGATAGGCGCTGTCCCAGGTCAATTGATCGGCATCTTTGCTTCGTAGATTAAAGAACTTGAGCGCTCGTCGTTGCGTGTCTTCTTCCTCACTGTCGGCTTCAGCCATAGTGGTCACAAAAATTTTCTGCCCCTTGGCCTGGACCCATCTCCCTCGTACTTGATCGTGACGATAACGCTTTCTCGACTGCCTGCAGTCAACCATGTAGTCGTGAAAAAGATCATAGTGGCCCGAACACTTCCACACTTGAGGGTGCATAATAATCGTACAATCCAGCCCCACCATCTCGTATTCGCTGGGAGCACCAGGCAGGCTGGTCAATTCATCGTGACCGCTGACCATGTCGCGCCACCAGGCATCTTTGACGTTACGCTTCAGTTCGACACCCAGCGGTCCGTAATCCCAAAAACCGTTCAGTCCGCCATAGATTTCGCTGGACTGAAACATGTAACCGCGACGCTTGCAAAGCGAAACCAGTTTGTCCATTTGCAACATTTATTTTTCCTCAGTAGAACGCTTCAGGAGTACGACTCGAACCTGCCCTGATAAATCTTTTGTCAATTCGGGCGGCCCCCAGCAACTCGCGCTACCGGTCATCGTCTCCACTTGACCGGCCAGCATGGGTGATATTTCAAAGCACAATTGCCCGCCTGGAACCAAATGTAACGCAGACTGGCGTACTAACTCTCGCAGCAATTCCAACGGTCCCTGCTCAGCCACAAGTGCCAACCTGGGCTCGTAGTCTCGCACCGTGCCGGCAAGCTGTGCAAACTCGTCCGCAGACACATAGGGCGGATTGCTGACGATCAAGTCGAACTTCAAATCTTCGCAGCACCAGGTTAGCAGATCCCCTTGCACCCAGCTTATGCGATCTTCACCGATGGCGTGCCGCTGAGCGTTTCGCTGAGCCACCTGCAAGGCCGCTTGGCTAATGTCGACGGCCGTCATGTGGCAGGCTGGCAAATGCTTCGCCAACGCAATGGCAACTGCGCCACTGCCGGTCCCAACATCCACCACCCTTAGCGTTCCAGGATGAACAATCGACTTGGCATAGTCCAGTGCGGCCACCACCAAATGTTCGGTCTCAGGTCGCGGAATCAGGACATCAGGGTTGACCTCAAAGGTCATCGAGTAAAACTCTTTGAAGCCCACCAGGTAAGCTACAGGCGTGCCCTCTGCGCGACGCCGCACCATTTCCCGAAAAGCGGCTCGAACCTGCTCCGATGGCTGATCTTCAAAGGCGGTGTAAAGCTCGATACGCTGGCAACCTCGCGCATGCGACAGCAACACTTCGGCATCCAGACGAGGCGACTGAGAGCCCGAACGCTTGAGGTAGTCAGCGGTCCAGCTCAGCAAGCGACAAATCGTCCAGGGCACCGTAGCGCTCATTCTTCGGACTCCATCCCCCCCCGCAACTGATCTCGCTCATATTCCAGCAATGCGCGCGACACTGGAGCCATATCGCCGGCCACTATCTGATCCAGTTTGTACAAAGTCAGATTGATGCGATGGTCGGTCAATCGATTCTGAGGAAAATTGTAGGTGCGAATCCGTTGGCTCCGATCACCCGAGCCAATCAAGCTTTTTCGAGTATCCGCTTGCTTCTGCAACTCCTGTTGACGCCGAAAGTCGTAAATTCGGCTTTTGAGTACGCGCAGGGCCTTGGCTAGATTTTTTAACTGACTCTTT
>DAIRSD010000648.1:0-2076 GCA_036804625.1 Aureliella sp.
AGGCCGATTTAGCCGCGACCAAGACAGCTGCTGAAGCCAAGATACAAGATATCAATCGCGAAACGGACCAACTGCGGAAGAAATATGACGAATTTAAAGCCAATTACGACAAGAAATTGGCCGCTCTTGCCGGGGAAAATAAGAGACTTGAGGAGGAAAGTCGAGGGCAGTCTGAAGCCATTGCCAAACAAACCAAAGCCATTCAAGAGTTCATGAACCCAGACTACGCAGCACCTCAAGGAAAAGTCACGGATGTGCGCGATGGCGGGACACTGGTGTGGATCAACCTAGGCAAGGCGGATGGACTCACCCGTGGCGTTCCATTCTCGATTTTAGATGCCAAAGAACCTCATACAACGAAAGCCGTTCCCAAAGCTCGGATGATCATCGAAGAGGTAGCAGATAACTACGCTCGTGGTCGAGTTTTTATCGACGAAGCCAACGCTGAAGCCCGAACGCGTTACTACCGCAATTTGGTCAAATCAGGGTATTTAGTCTATTCACCCGCCTGTCGATCGGGGCGAAAGGTAGGTTTTGCCTTGGTTGGCAAGATGGGAATTAATGATAGCTATAGCGATGACGTAGAACAAATTCGACAATTGATTCGCAGCGCTGGTGGCACGATCGACGACGAGTTCCCGGTCCGAGGCGACACTCAGGCGAACCTACCAGGAATCACGCACAATACTAGCTACCTGATTATCGGGTCGGACGTAAGCCAAATTGTGGACCAACCTGGTGGCCAGGAAAAAGCCCAAGAATATGCAAAATTTATAGAAAAAGCCAGGCAAAACGGAGTGATGACTATCTCCATCGACAAACTGATGCGCCTTCTAATGTTCGATGAATCGTCACGTTGCGTCCCGTTGGGCGAGCGGACACGCGGGCAGGACTTCAAAGTTCGCAGTCCATCACGCCCCCCCCAAAGTACTGGTTCCGTTAGTGAGATTTATTCAAAATCTAACACTCAAAAGCCTTGACATTGGTACCCGATGTAATTGTAATGGATAGCGGATTGTGATTTTTCACGAGCGACCGTTAATGGTTGCCCAAAATGCGTTAGGTTATTTTTCAGCTTGGATCTACTTCATTCACGAAGAACGAGAGCATACGATGAAGATCGAATTTTTACTTTGTGGAGTTTTGCTAGCGACTTGCACTTTCGCCCAAGCGCAGTCGTCTGAGCGTTCGGCTGAAGAGGGCAACGGCAATTCTGAACTGATCAATCGATTGCACCAGCGCGAGTGGGTGCGGTTGCATGAGGATGGTAAAGTTTTCGGCCGCGTGGTGGGCATCGAGAACAAAGGTAACTTGAGAGGTCGCATTGAGAACAATGTGATTCTCTCTCGCGACGGAAAGATTGTGCAACAAACCAAGTCGGGAACGGATGGCTGGTTCGAGCTGGAAGGCGTGGAGCCAGGCACTTACGCTCTGCAAGCGGCAGGTGAATACACCTTCGCAACCTTTGCACTGCACGTTTTGCCTGCCGACGCATCGCACCTTGCCAGTAGCTTGGATGTGTACACGACAACGATTGGCAACAAGGTTCGTGACCTATTGATCAGCAGCATGGTTCCAACCGAGTTGCAAGTTGGCAAAGATCAATACTATCGATCTCACAGCCCAGACCCAATCGCTGATACTCGTCAATTCAATCGCGACCATCAAGTCAAGTTGCAAGATGGAAATCTGATCGGTCGAGTGTCTCGGCCAGGTTGGAGATATAACGAACAGGATCTATCCGGAACCATTGCTCACGTTTTGAAGGGCGGCGAGGTTGTGCATAAGGCACAAGTTGACAAAGACGGTTACTACAAGATTGAAGGTCTTCAACCAGGCATTTATGACATGCTGGTCGCGGGTGTTGACGGTTATGCCGCCTTCAAGTTTGAAGCGGTCAACGAATATACAGCTCAGGAAACTCAAGTGACTTCCAAGTCAAACGATGTACATCTGGTATCTACTGCTGCTAAGTCAGTCAAGCTGGTTAGCATGGTTCAAAGTGATTGTTTGAACGGCGAATTGGTGTCGCAGACCGATGTTTTCCCAACGGCTGCCGTGTCAGAGGGTGTTGTC
>DAIRSD010000649.1:0-2070 GCA_036804625.1 Aureliella sp.
GGCGACGTTCGTGTGGTAGGGCCGGCAGGAGCGGACATTCGGCTTGAAGTCAAAGCGTACAAGCGAATCACGCCGGCAACTGCTGAGTCGGCTTGTTTGATGCTGAATCGACAAGGACAAGCCTCGGGCTCGCAGCCAGTACTCTTCGCCTCCGTGGTATCTGATCGGACTTCTGAGATTGCGACCAAGTATGGAGTGTCCTGGATGGACTACGCCGGAAACTGCCGTTTGGTGTTTCCTGCATATGGAATCTACGTGCGTCGAAGCGGCATTGAGAATCCGTTTGGCAAGCAACTGCCAAGAGTACTGAACGTCTTTTCTTCCAAGTCCAGTCGCGTGGTGCGTGCAATGTTGCAGGAACCGCTGCGTGGCTGGCAGCTAAATGAATTGGCCGCTCATCCGGACGTTCGTGTGAGCCCCGGATTGATGTCTCGCATTAAGCGTTCGCTTATCGAGGGCGGGTATGCGGTGATGCAAGAGGGACATATTCGCTTGAAGAGGCCTGATGAATTGTTGGGCGATTGGGTGAATCACTACCGAAACCACAAGCCGCGAGAATACAGCTTCTATATGCGAGGTGAACTGGAGCAGGTCGAGCAACAGATTGCGCTGTGGTGTTCAAAGTCCACCGACCGATTTGCACTGTCACGTTTCTCGGCCGCATGGCGATTGGCACCTGAAGTACGATATAACGTGGCGAGCTTTATGGTTCCTACACGAGCAATTCTGGCTGAACCATTTATTGATCTCGTCAGCAACTTCGGAGCGCGCAAAGTCGACTCGGGTGCGAATCTCGTCCTGCAAATCTCGGACGATGAAAGTTACCTTAGCAATCGACTTGGCGAGACACTTCTGACAACTTCTCCTTTGCAATCATATCTCGAAATAAATGTGATGGATGGCCGCGGTCAGGAAGCGGCCATGGCGATCTACGAGAAATACTTTAAAGATCCATTCACGGAAGCGACTGAACAAACGGCGGAGCACTATGAAGGAAACTGAAGCGGCCCGAGCCGTTTTGTTGGAGGTGCTCAATGCACTGGGTGCGATGCGCGATGACCTGGTAATCGTCGGTGGATGGGTTCCGGACCTACTGTACCCGTCGAGCAATCACATGGGGTCGTTAGATGTCGACTTGGCAGTATCACCCAAGGCGATAGGCGGGAACGCGGATTCCTCGATCCGCGAGCGATTAACGCAGCTCGGCTACACGATGAAGGAGTCGCCCACTCGTTTCTTCAAGCATCTTCCTGGCCTGGCCAATCCCATCAAAATTGACTTGATCACAGGCTTGTACGTGTCACAGCAGAGGCAGGATTCGATACTAGTCGACGAGATTCGCATCAACGCTCTTCGCGGTATCGATCTGGCGTTCGAGGCATCCGAAACGATCACTGTTGATGGAAGAATGCCAGATGGCTCCGTCAATCAAGTGACCGCGCGTTTGGTTGCCCAGGAGGCATACATCTTGATCAAGGCGATCGCGATGGATGAACGAACCAAAGATAAGGACGCATACGACATTGCATTTGTTTTGAAGCATTATCAACCTTCACTCGCCGACTTGGCAAAGAAGGTTCGTGGAGTTTCGCAGGCAGGCATTGGCAAGGAAGCTTTGGAATTGCTGCGGGCCAAGTTCCGTACATTTGATTCCGTTGGACCAGTGTGGGCTGGTCGAGCAGCTTCAACTGCTGGGGAAAACGCAGTACAATTTCAACGTGCGGCATACGAAGACGCTGCTGAGCTTTTCAGACGGCTCGATGCGATTTGAGCCGCTCCTTCCGCATGTTCTGTTAACCAGGTAGCCGACCGATTTATTCCCAGCGAAGTTGATCGCTGGTTAACAGGTCACAACGATCGCCAGAGGGCCTGATTCGTTCTCGACGAATTGGCAGAAAGTAATCACCCGAGCAAAGACGAAACGCCTAAGTCGTTACAGAGAAAAGGGTTATGCTTTTGCATGCTCAGAGACGCATTGCAGAGAGCGTACGGATCGGGGAGCCTTAGTTTTTACTTCGGAAGAAACGCCAAAAAGTTAACGCCGGACGACGAGAGCTCGACGCCCGGCGT
>DAIRSD010000650.1:0-1554 GCA_036804625.1 Aureliella sp.
GTGATGGTCAAGCAGTGCGATTGGCGTCAACAACTATTACGACTCAACCTTCTTTGATTTCTCCAGACTTTGTAGTTAGCGAGGGTAACTTCCAAGGAGCGGGTGGTGTTGTCAATTGGCGAGTCGAAACATGGATGGATAACGGAATTGGAAGACTGAATAACCGCGTCATTTTTTCAAGTGATGCTCCGTTGGGCAACCTCCGCTTCATCAACTACTTGGATGAAGACGTTGAAGGAGTGACTGACGATCTAATGTATACTACGGGAACGCCAGGCCAAGCAGACTTTCGAGTCTTTACGCTGGATGGGCCGCAGCGCGTGGGCTTTAATCACGGTGGGTTTTATGCGACTACTCAGGGCTTCTTGGAAAATGCGTCGTACACGGGTTGGGCTGCGGATGCATTTCCTAGGCTACGAACTGTGATAACCGGTGCTGGCACTCAATACAGTTTGGCCGGTAACATCAACACAACGAACCTAGTTCCTTTTGTCGATGGCGAGCTGGGCAATGTCTACGGTCTGGCGGACATCACGACGGCCTTTGCATGGGACGTCGAGGCAACGGCGACTCGCTCTGTAGTGACGTCGTTCCTGGAGTTGGTTTCACGTAATCCTACGACTGCTGCAGCAGCAGGTGACTGGCGAAGCCTGCGTCTGGATACCTTCAGCAATGACCGCAATGTGGCGGTGGTAAGCGTAAACGAGTCGACTGGTTCTTTGGCCGCTGGCAATAACAATACCACTTTCTCAGCTCAGCACCTGGGTTCACTGGCTGCCAATGAAAAGAGCGGCGATGAAAACACGCGACTGGGCTTTCATGTCCGAGGTGCCATTTCGCGATCCAATGATGTCGATGTTTACTCCTTTACAGCCGCTGCGGGTACTGAAGTTTGGCTGGATATCGACGGTACCGACAGCTCCTTGGATACGGTGATCGAGCTGGTGGATGCCAATGGTGGAATATTAGCGCTATCGTCTAATTCACTCGCAGAAGAAGCCAATCCTGGTTTGCTTTATCGTGCACCTAGTATGCAGCCACGCAGTGTCAACCCGCTGCGCAAGGGGCCACTCGAGTTTGGACTCAAGAGCGCACAAGGGGTTGCCAAAGATCTGAACAGCACCAGCCCATGGGATGCGGGCATGCGGGTGATTCTGCCTGGACATCCAGGTGCTAACAGCCTGTATCATGTTCGAGTTCGCTCGAGCAGTCTCAAAGCGGGTGATCCGGTCAGCGACTTACTGGCACCGGGAGCGCTGGCTGAGTGCAAGACTTAGGGCAGTTACACGCTGCAGGGTCGTCTGCGCGAGACAGACGAAGTGTCAGGCTCTTCAGTCAATTTTGCGGATATTCGATATGGTTCTACCGGTATCGAACTGCGCGGTGTTCCCGGAAATTCGCCGCTGATTGGCGAGAACGTATCCGCCGAGACCAATGTTGATGGAAATTCCAACGACACCTTCGCTAATGCACAGCCGCTGGGCAATCTGTTGCAGACCAATCGTCAGGCGATGAGCATCGGAGGCGTGCTGGAAACAAACACCGATGTGGATT
>DAIRSD010000650.1:1564-2030 GCA_036804625.1 Aureliella sp.
GCGATGCGCTTCGGAGGGTGCCGTGTATCAACCACCGATGTGTAGGGGTTGAGCTTTGATATCCAGTACGATCGAGTCAACCTGAACGACATTCGCAAGTATTTTTCGACGGTGTTTGACGTCGATTACGCAGACGCCATCGGGCGGCCGGATGTGTCTTTGTACGTATTTGATGGCAGCGGCAATCTGATTTTGGCTGGACTCGGCAGCGCACTTGTGGACGATCAGGCCAATCCGCTGGTCGCAGCAAGCAGTTCGAACCTTGCGCAGGGGTCGTCAGGTCCTAAAGATGCGTTTATCGGACCGGTCGAAATGCCTGCTGGACGATATTTCCTGGCAATCACCAACGACAATATGGCTCCTGCCATTATGGACGCCTACACCAACCCAACGTCGCTGTTCAGCCTTATACGGATGGAGCCTGGGATTCCGATCACGCAAGACCGATTGAGCACATCTCCTACCA
>DAIRSD010000651.1:0-2022 GCA_036804625.1 Aureliella sp.
CGAAGGAGTCTCGGAATCTTGCCCGTATCACTTCACAGCGCACCAGGTATTGGTAATTGGGCTGCGTCGCAGCAGCGGTTCCGGCCGGCAGAACGTCAATCAGCTTAACAACAAAATCTGCATCGGTTCCAGTTGTCGTGATCCAAAGATCGACATCCACTGGACCGGCAACGACGATGTCCTTCTCCAGTATCGGTGTCTGATAGGTCAATACGTCTGGCCTTCGCGCGGCAAATCGCTGATCTTCGACCATGTACTCGATGGTCATGCGTGGAGTGATCTCGGCGGTGTAGGGGACCGGCTTGGCAGGGTCGCTAATGTACTCGTCAAAGTCCATGTCGCTGCCATCTGAATCGGTACTTTCAACCGCAGGTGTTTCAGTTAACAACTGGTTGGAAGCGGCGTAGAGCTTCTTGGGTTGAGCTTCTCTGGGAGGCCATCGATCGAAGACTCGCCATTGGTTGGAACCGGTCTCGAATACGGTCGCTTCAGCCAACCTAGGATGATCCGCATCCTTCAAATAGCGCTCGAAGAAACTCGTTTCGATTTCAGCTCGGTAAAAGGCTGCCGTTTTTGATCCGAATGAAACCTTCCCCAATTCCTGTCCATCGCCTTTGGACCAGCCCCCATGATGCCATGGCCCCACCACCAGCACATTGTCGATGCCTGGATTAAGTTTTTCGATCGCCTGGTAGGTCTTAAATGAACCATACAGATCTTCAGCGTCATACCAACCGGTGACCAACATGACTGCAGGTGCAACGTTCCGCAGGTGAGGCAGTATGTCTCGCTTCTTCCAGAAATCGTCTCGATTGGGGTGTGCCATCATATCGTCCCAGAACGGCACACGACCTTCTAGCAGTCGTTGATTGATCTGGCTTATTGTGCCTGTCTGGAGAAACAGTTGATAGCCGTCCCAAGAGGGCAACTTCTGAGCAACTGGGCGAACCGAAGTTGGGCCGGTGCGTGGCTGAGCGTTGAAGCTAAGCCAGCGGTAGGCGTGCGCCAGAAAGAACGCCCCGTTATGGATGAAGTCGTCAAAGTACCAATCGGCCACCGGTGCCTGCGGAGATACCGCCTTCAGCGCGGGGTGAGCGTCGATCATGCCAGCCGAACAATAAAAACCTGGATAAGAAACTCCATACATGCCAACACGACCGTTGTGATTAACCACATTCTTCAGCAACCACTGAATTGTGTCGTAAGTATCAGAACTTTCATCCGTCTGCTGCGGTGACTGTTTGTTGGTAAGGTGTGGCGTCAGTTGAACAAATTGCCCCTCGGACATATACTGGCCGCGTACATCCTGAATCACAAAGATATAGCCTGCCTCCATTATTTCTTGGCTTGGGCCAAGACTGCTGGGATATGCCTGCAGGCCGTATGGCTCGCAACTGTAAGGCGTGCGCTTCATCAGAATGGGATAGGTTCGCGTAGTGTCCCGCGGAGAATAGATCGTGGTGTGCAGCTTGATTCCATCTCGCATTGCGACCATAGTTTCTTGTTTGCTGTAACGCAAGCGAATCGAGCTTTCTGGGCTGATCGATTCCTGAGCAACAAGTAGTGAATTGGCAATCAGAAGATACAGCAGTGGGACAAGGAAAGCCGACGCAACTTGAAGTTTAACTTGGCCGTTTGTCAATTTTGCGCAAGCCCATTTCCACAAAATAGACCTGCGACCCGCACCTGCCCACCGCGGGACGTGAACGGTTACGATTTGCATGAGCTACTCCTAGATTACGGTGCTCTACCTGTGATATTGCCACACGTTTTAGGTGCAGATTATAACTACTGACCTCCGACTGTCATTTCTGAAATCAGCAGAGTTGGCGCTGCTGTACTACCACGTTTGAAGGACAAGTCATTGGCGATAGCCTTAACGTTTTGTAGAACTTTCAGCACATTGCCAGCCAAGGTTATTTCCTGCACCGGATATGTCAGCTCACCATTTTCGATCCTAAACCCGCTAGCACCCTGCGAAAATTCGCCTGTCACACCTTTTACGCCAGATCCAAACAGTTC
>DAIRSD010000652.1:0-2022 GCA_036804625.1 Aureliella sp.
TGCCTGGAGCCAGGAAAGTAGCTGGCGTTTGGGAGCGGGTGTGGCCGGCACGCAAGTTGATCGCGAAGGGACCAGAGAATTTGATCGTCCCAGGGTGGTGGCATCAGGAGAAACTTTAGTCAGTCTGTTGCCCCAAACAGTGGATTCCTATGACTTTCTGTTATTTACGGTGGACAGTCACTGGAAGGTCCGTGGATTGTCTGTAATCGCCGAATACCACTGGCGAAGTCTTTCGAGATTCTCCGGTGACAACGTGCCCAATCTCCCGGACAATGGCCTGTTGCTCCAGACCGGATACTTTTTGATTGCTCGTCGGTTTGAAATGCTCGCCCGCTGGTCTAAAGTGGTCGGCAACTCGGGAACTCTGGGCGATGCCTACCAAAGAACCAACGAAATCGGCACTGGATTTGTCTGGTTTATCAAAAATCAAGATGTCAAGCTGACGACGGATTTATCTTGGATCGATGGTGTTCCAACCAACAGTCCCAGACTCAGTCTACTGCCTGGTGACGAAGGCTGGCTGTTACGCTCGCAAGTACAAGTAGGCTTCTAGTCTTGCAATTGTGGTCGCGAACTTCCAGGTTTAAAATGTGGTCGCGACCTTCTAGGTCCAAAAATGTGGTCGCGACCTTCCAGGTTGCGAAATGACCAGACACTAGCCTTCGACAAGCTAGAAGCTGGTCGCCACCCTTTGGTCGAGTGCTAGGCTATCGGGTATTGTTTGGGACGAGTGTAGTCTTCCTAATTCGCGTTGATTAGCGTAATTCGCGGGCGGACAAAACCTGAAGCAGTATCTTAATTGCGGCTTGCCGACGTAATGGGTGACTAAAGATCTCGCACGATTTCAATTTGGCCGTCCTGAATAGCCGAACCCAATTGAGCGTGGTCAGCCCAGGTGCAATCGGCGTAGCGATCGGCATATTCGGTCAGAATATCATCAAAGATTTCATCTTCTCCGATATAGCCACGAATCATCATGGCATCTCCGGATCGGGCATGTGAGTAGGCTAACGTCTTGCCACACAAGCCTGAGAAAACCGCCAGCCGTGACGGGCTCAACTCTTCGACACAGATTTTACCCTTGCCGTCCCACAGTTGCCTAAAATAGAAATCGCCCTGACTTCCATCGTTATTCTGCCATCGCGACCAACCCAGAAACATATCGCTGGTGGCTTGAATCAATCGCTGGCCTTCGACAACTCGCTGACCAGAATTTTCAAAAACGCTGTTGCCAAGATACTGCTCGAGCACCGACTTGGTAGCCTGCTTGAACAGGAGAAACAGTGGCGTTCCATCGTTGGACTCAAGCAGGACGATAAGGCAGCGCGTACCAACACTGCCCACACCAACCACTTTTCTGGCCACGTCGACCAACCAAAATCGATCCAGCAGAACGCGCCGGTCCAGGGGCAGGCTCTGTTTGTACGAAGCGTAGAACTGCGAGATTTCTTCCCACTGTCGGCTGGCTAGTTCTTCATCGATGCGGAAGGTGCGCGGTGGATCAGGGACAATGACGCGGCGTCCATCGACCAATTCGGTCAATTCATTGAGTGCTCGCATGCTATTCTTGCGAGCCGCTTTAGCCAATACGTTTTCCTTCCAACGGCGATGCTTATCACCCTGTCGGGCAACTTTTTCAAGTGCATCTTCGGCTCGGAAGCGGTAGTAGAAAAGATCCAGCGGATTAAGCTCTGATGCGGCGATCATCGCTTCACGGTATTCCCGCATCGCCGCTCGTGTCGCAGCCTGGCACTTCTTCTTGGTGAAGCCGCCGATGCGGGCGGCAACGGTAATGCTCGCGGCCAGTCGCTTGACGTCCCACTCAAAAGGCCCCGGCAGCGTCTCATCAAAATCGTTTAAATCAAAGACGGGCTTTCGGTCTGGGCAGTTGAACCAACGAAAATTGCCAAGATGCGCGTCGCCGCACAGTTCGACCCACAGATCGGTGCGAGGACCGCGCGATAAGTCGCTAGCCTGGACCGCAGCCGCACCGCGAAGGTAAGTGAACGGGCTGTAGCTCAT
>DAIRSD010000653.1:0-2015 GCA_036804625.1 Aureliella sp.
CCAACTGAATTTTTAATGGCGTGTATTGGCAAAAAGACCTTGATAAACACAGCCTCATCAGTGAAAATAAACTTCATGGCAGCCGGAGGGTATCCGAACGGTTAGGGAGCTGATTCGAAATCAGTTGCTGGCTTGCCAGTTGCGGGTTCGAATCCCGTGCCCTCCGCTTTGTATGGCTTCGCAAGCTGAATCCACGAGCGAATGTCGACTACGTTCCATGCGGATTGCGTATCGTGAATGATGGGACAACATCGCGGAGACTAGGGATGGGTGTAGGCCGAACTGGCTACGATTATCTTGTGGTACGCCCGCGCTGCACGGCGGTGGCTTTCGACTTGCGGTTTGCATTGGGAGACGCTTGATGCTTATGGGCCGCAGGTTTGTCAGTTGTCGATTGAGCCAATGCGACTGGTTCGACGCGCTGGCCTTGTTCGTTCCAGGCTTGAACGTGACCCGCTAGCTTCCCATGGTCATACTGAGAGACGGCCCGACGCATGCCATTGGGGTGCCACCAACTCCACTGGCCATCCTGCGCGCCATTTAAATAGTTGCCCGACGACTCTTTTTGACCGGTTGAATACCAGCTCTCAAATCTTCCTTCTAACTGCCCGTGGCGATACTGTGCTTGAGTCCGAACGCTTCCGTTTTCGTAGTAAGCGATATATGATCCGTGCTTTGTCTCCTGGGCATCCGATTCGTAAACGGCCAGTGAAGAAGTGTTCCAGTTGTCCGGTGCCATTTGTTTTTGGGATGAACCTAGGAATTCATAGTCCTCTTTTACCTTCTTATTGGGAAACCAATCTTGCTTCTTGGCCACTACCTGTCCCTGATGGAAAACTGACTCACGAACTAGCTTGCCTTTTGCGTCCATCTCCAAAAATTTGCCATGTAGCAATCCGGTTCGATACTCGCTCTGAATATAAACTGCTCCACTGGGATGGTACCAAATTGCTGGCCCGTCACGCTGTCCCTTTTCCAATTGAATTTGGCTGATAGTACGATTGTCTTTGTCTGCAATGGTCCAGATGCCGTGCATTTGGCCTTGCTGGAACTCCACCGACGATTGGTAGGGAGGCTTAAACGATTTGTATGGTTCCTTTTCAAACAATTTGGACTCTTTAGCAGAACAAAAGCGAATCCACTCTCCATGCTTTTGTCCCATTTGAAATTGACCAACTAGAATCGGCTCGCCATTTTCGTCCCGCTGCTGATACTGGCCATGATTAACGTAGTTGCCATCAGCATCCAAAGTAACATGCCGCTCGACCATCGGCTTGCCATTGGAATGACGCTGCTGAATCAACTCGACCGATTTTTGCAACTGCTCGATTTGGCCTCGGCTAATCGATGGAGCCGCAGGCTCTTGAAGTGACGAAACTTTTGGCTGATCGATGTTTAGTTCGTCGGAGTTAGAGCTTAGTAGTTCTACTCCGTCGCTGGCTAAAGTTGGCTCTTGTGCCAAGACAGCTCCGAATGAACCTACTACCGTTAGAGCGACAAACAGTTGATAAAGTGCAGGATTCAAAAAACGATTCAGCGGCATCGAATTGGGCTTTCTGCAGCAAGTGGATCGACTCAGGTCTTCGCATATTCAGCCTGCCAATGGGCTTCGATAAGCGAACGGGCAAACGAGACTCTAGTTGGAATAAGCGAAGCAGTGGTAACCGCAATGCTGATCCGATGTGTCGCAATTTGCTAGCAATTGATTCCGGCAAGTGGATCACGACACCAAGGTGTGATCGGCTCAGAGACGCCGTCGTCTTTAGCAACTGCTAAACCGCAGCCTGAGAGATAAGCCGCATTTGAGCGAGCGACCGATGCCAATCTACCCAGAATACCAGCCTGATGCGCCAGCAATTGAGTCTGTTGATCGATTCTACACGCACTCGCTGTCGCTTTTTGAAGTTGCGCTATTCCGCTTGAATCGATTTGTTAGTGATCAGAAAACCAGTATTTTCGCACTCGTACTCAGCCATCGGCGGTACTCGTACTCGACTTACACGATCCGAGTAGCA
>DAIRSD010000654.1:0-2012 GCA_036804625.1 Aureliella sp.
AGTCAGCCATACAACTACTTCGTTGGTAAACCCCGTTTCTAGGCGGGGGGTATCGGGTAAATTGAGCAAATTCTGGAATTGTAGGGCGTCTGGGGTACCTGAAATCACCCTTTTGGCTTGCCTGCTGACCAAAATAGACTGTCCAGAGGATTGCTGACCCCGCGTCCGTGAGCTAAGTTCGACCATGCAACCGTAAACGATCAAGGAGTATTCGTAGTCATGAAAACCAGTTATGACGCAATTGTGATTGGAGCAGGGCCGGCAGGCAGCGCTGCGGCCGGCTATATCGCTCAGGCGGGTTTCAGCACTCTTTTGGTGGAACGCGAAGCTTTTCCCAGGTTTCACGTGGGTGAATCGTTGATGCCAGAATGCTACTGGCCCTTGCAGCGATTGGGGTTGATCGAAAGGATGAAATCCAGCCCCTTCGTTCCCAAGAAAAGCGTTCAGTTTGTGACCGCTTCCGGCAAGGAGTCTCAGCCCTTTTATTTTACTCAGCATGACCCGCGTGAATGCAGTACTACCTGGCAAGTCGAACGAGCCGATTTTGACAAGATGCTGTTTGATCGAGCTGGCGAGTTAGGAGTGGACTGCGTGGATCAGACTCGGGTTCTGGACGTGTTGATGGACTCGCAACAGGCGGCACACGGCGTACGATTGCGGACCAGTTCTGGCGAGACCGTGGAGGTTGAAAGCCGCGGTGTCGTGGACGCTACTGGGCAAAGTGCGCTGGTTGCCAATAAACTGGGCTTGCGACAACACCTGCCTGGACTAAAGAAAGCTGCTATCTGGGGATATTATCGTGACGCCTTGCGAGATGAAGGCGATAACGCGGGTGCGACTGTCATTTTGCATACTGAGAACAAGGATAGCTGGTTTTGGTTTATCCCACTCAGCAATCAAATTACCAGTATCGGCTGCGTTGGAGACAACGACTACATCTTGAAAAGCGGTTTGGACACTCAGCAGCGTTATCAGCTTGAACTTGAGCGCTGTCCCGGCTTGCAAGAACGATTGCGATCGGCACATCGAGTGGGCAAACTGCATGTCGCAAAAGAATATTCCTACTGGACTACTCAGCATGCTGGCTGCGGCTGGGTTCTGATCGGTGATGCGTTTGGTTTCATTGATCCAATTTACTCGTCGGGTGTCTACTTTGCCCTAGTTATGGCCGATAAAGCCTCCAATGCTGTGATCGACGGCTTAAAGACTGGCGACTTATCGGCCAATCAGTTGTCAAGTTGGTGCGACGAATTCAAGCAGGGGGCTCAGTGGATTAGGAAGCTGGTCGAAGCGTTCTACACCAAGGACTTCAGCTTTGGAAAATTTATGGGCCAACATCCCGAGTATCAAGGAAACTTAACCGACCTTCTGATCGGTCGCATCTTCTACGAGGGTGCCGGATCGATCTTCGATAGCCTCGACACCAGCCTCGCTACCGGCTCGGCTGTGGACTGAGCGATCTCCTGACATTTTCTTGTTGCGGCAATGACGATTTTCCAGCCAATTGCCGCAATTTCTTTTTGAAAATTCAATTACCAATCTATTCCAGCGACCTGAACAATTGTTTCAGTCTGAGAAAATGTGCCACCTAGGGTGTTTGGGTTGCTTGACGCGATTGGGATGATTTTCAACAATGGTGTGAGAAGTGTCTGTCTGTATACCGTTCGGTATTTGCACGGATTCAGAACTAAGCGTTCTGCCTGCGCCGAGCTGTTTCCAACCCAAGCATGCCAAAACAGGAGTACTCGCATGAGCCCACACAACAACAATCTGAAATTATCAAATGGTACTGGACGGTCGCTCGCATGCGAGCAATTGGAAGATCGAAGGCTTTTGGCTGGGAACGTCAGCGCAGTGAAAGCCGGAAGTGTGTTAGTATTGACCGGCGATGATCTGGCTAACGAAGTGGGCGTGTTCCGCTCCGCTCCGGGAGTGATTGGTGTCGCGGGCAACGCCACAAACATGAACGTCATCGCAAGCACCAAAACGTTCAGTGTAATCAACAGCTCCAT
>DAIRSD010000655.1:0-1986 GCA_036804625.1 Aureliella sp.
ACGGCAATATAACCAAGGTCCTGCGTGTAAACATCATCACAGTTGTCTTCTGGCAACGTGACACCGATCTTTAATTTTCGTGGCTAGTAGGTTGGACCGTAGATAGGTTCCTCCTCGGGGGCTCCGCCGGCAGCCAACGTCTCTACGCCGGTTTCTTCGTCCTTCACCCACAGTTCGTAGTAGGCCTTGGTCTTTGGCGCGAGATGTTCCACCAAGGCATCGGTCAAACGATGCAGTTCGTCATACAAAGGGCTTTTCACTGGAGAAGGGCAGCACATGACATTACGATTCACGTCGCCACAGGCCGCCAGAGTACTGAGATTTACCGCGCAAATTCGATTGATGACCGCACGTAGGTCTTTTTTCAAGATGCAGTGAAGCTGCAGAGCCTGCCGAGTAGTACACTTGAGCGTTGCGTTGCCAAGTGAGTCGCACAGGTCCAAGTGAGCGATCAACTGATCAGCCGTTAACCGGCCTCCGGGGATGCGGGTTCGCGTCATCATGCTGAACGATTTGCTAGACTTCGCACCCTCTTTCTTGCCGCGATTATCTCGGTCGTCTTGCTGGTAGGTGCCGTGGAATTTCAGTAGGTGCGTATTATCTTTGGCAAACTGGTCACTGTCGTTCTTCAGGTCGTCTCCAATGGTTCCCCGCAGAAGATGGCTTTCCAGTTTAATGCCCTCAACAGGAGTAAGCTTGGGTTCTGCAGACATCGATGCAATTGCTCCCAGCCGCATTCTATCCAGGCGGCATATTAAGTCGTTTTTGTAATAGGTTCGCCAAAGCGAACATTTTATCTATCCCCTTAGGCTACCGGTAGATCAATTGTCTAAGATGTCGGCTTGTGGCTAGGTACTTGCGCCACCGGCAAATTGTCACTTCCGGCGGCACGCTGGTGTTTTGAAGTTTCAAATCAATCCAATAACACACTCACTGGCGTGTCGGGCTGGTATTCTGGGTAGATTTTCATTTCCCTCTGGCCAAAATGCCAGAAAAGCTTGAGCCTCAAGAAGTAAAGCTAATCCAATATTCTGACCTGTAACGTACCCTCTATCGAAATCTGCGCGAAATGGTAGATTGTTTTGGTTGAGCATCGCCTATTTGAGTTGTAAGCTTCCTCAAGCTTGCCGTGCGTCGCTCACCATGCGGTACAGAATCTGATCGACACTTTGAACTGGACGCCACGTATTTTGCAGCATTTTCCTTATGGCGATCGCGTCGGTGAACTTTACCGGCCAGTGTAGTAGGAGGCTTAAAATGTCGGACCCCCTGTACTTTGAGGACCTAATGCCCGGTGCAAGTTGGCGAAGTACAGCCAGGACGCTCACCGAGACGGATATTGTCGGTTTCGCCGGAATGACGGGCGATTACGACCCCTTGCATGTAGATCGAGAATTTGCTGCCGAAACGCCTTATGGCCGCCCCATCGCGCATGGATTGCTAGGCCTGTCGCTGATGGCTGGGCTGAGCAGTACCTGCCCAAGAGTCCGAACCTTGGCCCTGGTTCGACTGGACCAGTGGCATTTTCATCATCCGATTTACGTCGGCGACACGGTGCATGTCGTGACTCAGGTAGAAAGCGCAGCGCCACGAGGGCGTCGAAGCGGTGAAGTGGTGTGGTTGCGGAAGTTGATCAACCAACGTGGGGAATGTGTTCAGTCCGGCAGAATTTCGACCTTGGTTTCCAGCCAGTCTTTTTTGCCTCGATCACGCAAGACCGTTCCAGAAATGAAGTCTGGCAAGCTGCGACCAAACCCTGCTAAGGTCGAAGCGGAAACGGATGAAGTTCTGGGCTAAGCTACCGTTTTCGGATACCCTTGTGCTAACTTAGGCAGTCGTTCCCGTGTTTCTAACATCCGACCAAGCCAGAGAGTTTGCTGCCCAATGGCTTCCTGCTTGGACCGGAAACAAACCTCAGTATCTAACCGGTTTTTAAACGGAAGATAACTTCTACAGCGATCCCGAGATTACAACTGAGATTAGCCT
>DAIRSD010000656.1:0-1980 GCA_036804625.1 Aureliella sp.
TGCCGATTCGGGAATTGGCATCGATGTGGTGCCTGTCGATCTGATGACCAAGAGAGCAGTGCTGGTGGAAAAGGTCGATTTGCCGGCTAATATTCGACAAGGGCAGCCCTTCGAGACACGCGTTGTCATACACCGTTATCAGCCGCAGTCTGCCACTCCTGTCGCAGGTCGGCTACGTTTGTTGCGAACCGTCGGCAGCACGGAGCAGGTTCTGGTAGACGATTCCATCACTTTGGACAAAGAGGTCAATGTTTTTCCGATCACCGATACGATCTCACAGCCAGCCGGATATACCTACCGCGCCGAATTCATCCCGGATCGAACCGAGGACGATGCGCTTCAGCAGAATAACCGAGTCGAATCTTTCACTTATGTACGTGGCAAAGGCCGAGTGCTGTTGATTGAGAATTGGAGGAGTCCCGGCGAGCACTCTCAACTTGTTGAAGCCCTCAGATCGTCAGAAATTGAAACGGATGTGATGGCCAGCAACACTCTGTTCAGTTCTTTGGCCGAGCTGCAAGCTTACGACAGCGTGATCCTGGCCGGCGTACCACGCACCAGCGGCGAACAGGCTGAAGATGTGGCAGGTTTTACTGACGAACAGATTGAGATGTTGGTCGCTAACACCGAACAGTTTGGCTGTGGACTACTGATGCTCGGTTCCAAAGACTCGTTTGGCGCAGGTGGTTGGTCCAATTCAGGAATCGAAAAAGCCATGCCGGTCGATTTCCAGATAAAGAATAATAAACTGGAAGCCGTGGGCGCGCTGGCGATGGTCATGCACGCCAGCGAGATCGCTTCAGGTAACCACTGGCAGAAGAAAATTGCCGAGGAGGCGCTGAAGATTCTCGGGCCCATGGATTACTGTGGTGTGCTTGAATTCAGCGAACTGGGAGATCGATGGCTTTGGGGTGCTAAGGATGGAATGCTGCGAGTGGGTCCAAATCGCGCTGCCATGCGTCAGCGTTTGAGCAGTTTGACACCACAAGACATGCCCGACTTTCAGCCTTCCATGCAACTGGCCATTCGATCCCTGCGTGTCGTTCCGGCAGCGATCAAGCACATGATCATCATCAGCGATGGCGACCCGACTCCGCCCTCTCAAGGTTTGCTGGACGAATTTGCTGCAGCCAAGGTCAAAATTTCGACAGTTGCCGTTGGTAGCCATGGACCAGCAGGCAGTCAGACCTTAGAAGAAATCGCTGAGAGAACTGGTGGGACCTACTACGAGGCCGTCAACGCAAGTGCCCTGCCCCGCATTTTTCAGCGAGAAGCCATGCGAGTAACGCAGCCGTTGATTCGAGAGCCCGAAGGTGGCTTCGCGCCGCAGATCACATTTCCGCATGAGGTCTTGACCGGTTTGCCACGCGACCTGCCAAAGACTTTGGGGTACGTCCTGACAACAGTCAAAGATAGTGGTCTGGTGGAAGTGTCGATGCGAGCAGGTGAGGCTAATATCGATGCGGAAAATCAGACGATCCTGGCCACATGGACATACGGCCTAGGGCGTACTGGCGTGTTCACCAGTGATGCCGGGCGGCGCTGGACCAATGCATGGATCCAATGGGATGGATACAGGCAGTTTTGGACTCAGCTTGTTCGCTGGAGTATGCGACCGTCCGAGTCCGACTCGCAGTTCTCTATCGCCACCAGCGCTTCCGATGGACAGGTCCAGGTCGTCGTCCATGGTCTGGATAGTGACAACAACTTCCTAAATTTCTTGGATATGCAGGCTGTTGCCGTTGGTCCCGATTTGAAGCCGCTGCCGATCCGTATGCGGCAGGTAGCTCCAGGGCGATATGTTGGAAACTTCGACGCGCAAGCCTCAGGAAGCTATCTGGTGAATGTCATACCGGGTCCAGGCATGGCCCCGCTGACCACTGGTGCCAACGTGCCTTATTCGGACGAGTACCGACTGCGGAAACCCTAATACGAGGTGTTAGAGAAATTGGCTTCTTTGGCACACAAGGGAGACGCTAC
>DAIRSD010000657.1:0-1979 GCA_036804625.1 Aureliella sp.
GCGTCGCCGGCTGCTTGCCAGCTTTGGTCGTGGGCAGCGACTCTACGAGATTTGGCTGAACCGGTATGCCAATCTGAACTTCAGCGATCCGCTGTTCAGCCAAGTCGAGTGCCTGTAGCAAATGCCCAGCGCTGGAAAATCTTGCAGACGGGTTCTTTGCCAAGCAGTGCATCAGGCAACGCCATAGCGGCAAAGATAGTTTCAGCCCGCTGCGATGGTCATCCAGCCCCTGATGAGCCGCTGCCTTCAGCGTTTCGGCCAGATTGTTGCCGATAAAAGGCGTTTGGCCTGTCATGAGCCACCACCAAGTGACCCCTAAAGCATACACGTCGCTGGCCAGGCTGGGTGATTGCAAGGGCGCTAAGAACTCAGGTGGCAAATAGGCGTGCGACTGCAGGTTGGACAATTGAGTCCCCAAAGTTCCGGTAGCTGCGGAACTTGTTGTTAGCGTTTGACCAGCGACCATGTCACAAATCAAAGTGACTCCTGGACCGCTGTCCCAATAGATTCGATCCGGAGCTACGCGACCGTGGGGAAGCTTTCGATCGTGAAGAGCCGAAAGAGCTTGAGCACACTGACGGATGATCGTGATCGCCATTTCAGTGGAGACTCCACTACCTATGCCGGAGCCTGAGCTGGTTGACGTATTATAAAATTGATCGATCAGTGTTCGGCCCTGCGGCGGATCGACACGCAGTACTAGATTACCTTCGATCAGCTCTGGTATCTGCGACACTTGCAGATGTGGCACGCGGAGATTGGCCAACTGAATTCCTCGTGGCAGAGAGGCTGCGGAATGCTCCAAGTGCTGTATGTCGGTGGCGCTAAGCCATTTGGCCCATTGAATCGATGGTCGCTCCGATTTGGTCGGATCGATTTTCGTAACCTGATACCATCCCTGCCAAATCGGATGTTTGACGCGCCCCAGTATGTGCCATCCATCTCGCCTGAGAACGTCAGACGACTGACCCGCCAGGGCCTTTGCCTGGTACTTGGTCAGCTTTTGCAATTCGACCAGCTTCTGCAAGATCTGCAGCCCATCGGCTGCGGCCCCCTCAGGCAACGCCTCAGACACTTCGGCCGCCCAAGATCGGCACTGCATGCTGGATGCAATACCTTCCGCATCTATGCGCTGCCTTATTTCCAGGCTGCTAAGTGCCATTGTGGTGTTATCCACCCGGATTCAACGATTCATAAAGGTTGCTACAGAGAGCAATTCGGCTGATGAAGAGTAACAAAAGGGTCCAAGCGGGCGATTGTTGTACGATTTTGTCATTTAGTGGCCAAGAACAGTGCGGATGAAAGGATTTGAACCTTCACGTCTTTGAGGGACACTAGGACCTGAACCTAGCGCGTCTGCCAATTCCGCCACATCCGCATTCACACAAGTTAACCTTAAGTGCTGAGAATTGTCTGTCAAGTCTACGTTATGTCAATGGGTGTTTTGTTAGTCGGGCAAGCGCACTAAATGGACAGCGCGAATGTCCATCAGTGCGGCTTTTGCAATTTTAACAGGCTTGATAACAAGCTCGAATTCCCCTGGCTCCGGCAGGTGGACCGCTTGTAGCTGAATCCATTGAAAATTTTGGAAATGTCCGGTTTCCAAGACGTCAAACTCATGAGCGGCTGCAGGATCGGCGGAACCGGCACGTTGAATGACCACTGCGGCGCGGCTGCCGCCCTGCCCGCTTCCGCAGCCATGAAGCACAGCCACGTTGTATTTGCCTGGAGTCGGTACGTTGATTCGCCACATGGCATAATCCAGTGGATTGGTCCAGTACCCCAGAGTATTCTTGTGTGGCTGAGGTTCATATCTGAGCGTGTTACCCGTCGCGATGGATCGATAGGCGGGTAAAAAAAACGATCCGTCCGCTGATGCCTGATCACTGGTCAGCTCGGCTGGCAGCAGCACGGGCGTTTCGAAGGTCAGCAGAATAACCGACTGAGTTCCAGTCCGCTCATCAGGTCTAGGCAGTTTC
>DAIRSD010000658.1:0-1971 GCA_036804625.1 Aureliella sp.
AAGGCCACCCAAACCGCCAAGTTGATATGCAGCGTGATTTTTGCACCGATCCAATCTGACAGTTTTCCTACCAATAACGCTCCTGGCAGCGAGACGAACTGAACCATCAAGATCATCATCGATAATTCACTAGCCTCCATCTTTAGCTCGCGCTCCGCGAAGACAGACGCTTGGGTAATCACCGTCTGCATCCCGTCGTTGTAGAATAGAAATCCCAGTAGGAACAAGGCTAGTGGTGCGTAGCGACGTACACTAGAAAGCGTCTGAAATACCTGCCTGAAAGCTGCCGTAGTTTGAGGGATTAAGGCTAGCGGTTTACCTCGGACGGTCCCTTTGTCCCGTAGAACAATCAGACTAGGAACGGAGAACACTGCCCACCAAATCCCCATGATTGCAATCCCAACGCGAAGATGCGGAGCCACGTCCTGTGCCGGGTCGGGCAGTCCATACGACTGGCCAAATTTTAAGACCAGGATAGCCAACAGCAGTGCGAGCCCTCCTCCCACATAGCCCATCCCGAATCCCAGCGCCGAGACTCGATTAATCGAACGCTCATCAGCAATCTCTGGAAGAAACCCATTGTAGATTCCCCAAGAAAGTTCGAATCCCAAGCAGGTCAAAAAAAACAAGATGCCAATCAGCCAGTCCGCTTGAGTTGGCACGAAAGCCATCAGCGTGCCGCAGCCCGATCCTAGAATCGTAGTAAACGCCAACCAAGTTCGCTTGTTAGCGCGTGCATCAGCCAGCGCTCCGATGATCGGTGCGGCTAATGCGGCCATAAACATCGAAATGCCAATGCCATAGCCGTAGATATTGGTGCCGGTGAAAATTGTTCCATCTCGCGGAAAAACAACGGCCGTGATGTAGTAGACCACAATGGTAATTTGCAAGGTCGAAAAGGCGCTGCTAGCCCAGTCGTACATGGCCCATGCATAGATCTCAGCTCTATTGCTGGGCTTGTTATCAGGTGACGGTAAACTAGACACCTTATCGACAGCGTATGGCGAATCGCTCATTCCTGTTCCTTCATTTAAAGCAGTCACCGCAAAACAGACTTTTCAGATCGTACCAGACAAAGGTTCTAACATACTTCCCGCAGAATACGAATAGTACTTTTTGGCCGTGTTGCGATAGCGATCCATGCCAAGGAAAGGCAGACCATTTTCTGACAAAATGTCTAAGCCTATTGAATTGGCATTTTCGTGAGACTCTCTAGAACCCGATCAAATGGGATCATCGAGCAGCATCCGAACCCTGAATCACGAGTCAACCTGGCACGAATCAACTTCGGCGAGCCCAGTCCACACAAGAACCGAGCCTGTTGCCACGCGGTTGCAAAGTGTTCTGGATGCGACTTGCGTAGCTTGATCACCATAGAGCGTGTTGAATCGCCAACGCGAGGATATTGCGGAGTCGGCAGGGTGCTGATCGGTTGTTGCCGACATGTACTACAATGTCCGCAATCAGCATCCAGAACTTGACCAAAATGCTTTGACAGCCGACCGTTCAGACAATCCGTGGCCGAGTAGAATCCGTAAATTTGGTCCAGCCGCGACAATTCGCTGGCTTGTCTGGCTAAGACGTACTGATACAACTGACTGGACAACTGATCCGCGCTCCCCCAAGGCTTTGATTGTCGGAAACCATGAGCCAGCCCGCTGACCTCTAAGTCGATCCAGTCCTTCTGCACAAAATAGTCTAGCATCTTTACGATTCGCATCCGATCGCACTTCAATCGAGCGACAGCGTAGGCAACATTCAGTTCAATTGCCGATTTTTTTCGGACCGACATGGCCAGCACCGATCCGGCAAACTGCTTGGGCTCCCCCTGAAAGTTGTTCAGAATGGTCTGCGAGTCAACTCGCGGCTTAAGCTTGTAAACTTCGTAGCGAGAAGCCGTTGATTCCAGATAACCTTGCAATTCCAATTGAGTCAAAATTGTCTTCAGAACGGTTTCACGAATGTCGGTAT
>DAIRSD010000659.1:0-1945 GCA_036804625.1 Aureliella sp.
CTAGACGATTTGCTGTAAATCCCAGATGAAGATGGGTCAGCTTCTGAGCCCGGCGGTTTTTTGGCTTGATGGATGGTGTAGGAGTGCAGGTCGCGAGCCGCCGGTAAGCTGGATCGAGCATCCATAGCCTTTTGCACCTCTTCGGGAGGCGAGACGTTGTTGATGATCAGGTCGGTTAGTTCCAATCCTAGCTTTTTGAATTGTTGGCCGATCTTGACGCGAGCTGCGGCTGCCAGTTCGTCAAACTTAGAAGCCATTTGCGCCAGCCCAAGGTTGGTCGACGCCAACAGATCACTCAGCCCCGAAACCACGATATCGCGCAAGTATTCCGTGATCTGTTGAGTGGTCACTTTGCCTTGACTGCCGACAATTTCGTTGACCAGCAACGAAGCTTCTGTGACTCGAAACGAGTATTTGCCAAAGCCGCGCAAACGCACGGCACCAAATTCTGGATCCTGGATCGTGATAGGTTGCCTTGTCCCCCAGCCTTGATCGATGAAGCGTTGCTTGCCAACAAAGTAGACACATGCCTGAAAGGGCGCTCGATCCCAGGGTACCGTCAGCAAGCGACTCAGCAATGGCAAACTGGAGGTCAACAGCGTATGCCGTCCCGGGCCAAACACATCCATGGCTCGTCCATCGCGAAAAAAGACCGCTTCTTGGTTTTGTTGAACAATCAACTGAGCCCCCACTTGGATGGCTGCTGTGCCATTTGAGGGAACTCGCGAGACAACCGTATTGCCTGTTGGATCAACAAAATCGATTACTTCGAGTCGAAACATAATAGTACCTGAGTGGTGGATGGAACGGATCTTTTTATGGAGTCATACTTTTTCCAGATTCGCTTGAGCATCAATATCAGATCGGTCTTTCCTGCTGCAACAATAGAGTGCGGCGATCGATACGCTGATGCAACAACTGAATGTTTTCTACAAGCTGCTGGGATGTCTGCGGTAGTTGCGGAATTAGAGTGCCGATCAGGTCGACCACAGAGACCAAGCTATCGTCCTGCTAGACAAGAAAAATAAGTAGATCTTGATCGACCAACCGAGAAACGAACAAGCACTCGTAGCCTTCGACGGAGTCAGACAAACGCGAACGAGCGCGATCCAGGTCGCTGTGATAGCCCTCGATTTGCATAATAGTTTCGAAGTCACCTGTCGATACAGCTCGCAAGCTCAGGCTGTCCAACTGCGATTTACATTCGTCGATCCGTTGGACGACCCACTGTCGAGTCATTCGGTCGTCGTTGCGTCGGGATTCAATCGCCTGATAGGAGCTGTAGCCTGGCAAGAACGATTTTAAGCTGGTCGTATATCGCGCATTCACAGTCGGAATTCCAGTCAAAAAGCACTCAGTGACACCAGGTTGCTGAGAAAAACTCGTTCTTCATCGCGATCGTCACAGCGCATGCTCAATCACGCAGTCCTGCCAATACAGTGACATTCGTATCGGACTCCAGCAATTGATCCAGTGGGCTTGTGACCGACAAGCCTGGGCGATTCATCACATGCAGATAGATCATCGTCGTTTTAACGTCCACATGCCCCATCAATTCTTGAACCGTACGAATATCAGCACCAGCCTCCAAAAGATGAGTCGCGAAACTGTGGCGTAAAGTATGGGGCACAGCGTTCTTCACACATCCCGAGTTCTTCAAGGCTTTGGCAAACGCTTTCGCCAAATAGTCCTCACTCACATGGTGCCGCCATCGCTTTCCGGAACGCGGATCGGGTTGATGTCGGGATGAAGGGAACAGCCACTGCCACCCAAATTTGGTCGCTTCGTTAGGATACTTTCGAGCCAATGCATCCGGCAGAAAAACTTCTCCGCCTCCCATTACTCGATCGCTTTCATGTAACTTGCGACACTCTTCAATCTGCTCAATGCCCTGTTGACGAACATGGTTCGGCAACACCGTGATCCGGTCCTTTTCTCCCTTACC
>DAIRSD010000660.1:0-1942 GCA_036804625.1 Aureliella sp.
CAGCGGGAATCATCTCAGCAACCAATCGACGAACCGGGATCATACGCGGGGGATTCGAGGACTTTCTACAAACGGATGCCGCCATCAATCCTGGCAACAGTGGTGGACCGCTGGTGAATTTAAAGGGTGAAGTCATCGGTATCAAAACCGCCATCATAACCAGGACAGGGACAAACGCTGGAGTTGGTTATGCTATCCCAACCAACATGGCTGTTCAGATCATGAATGATCTGCAAAGCACTGGAAAAGTGGTTCGAGGATTTATCGGCGCTGGTTTGGATGATGTGACAAACGAATTGTCTAAGAAGCTGAAATTGCCCAATGGAGTGCTACGCGGTGCATTGATCCGGCGCGTACTAGCGGGCGGACCTGCAGATCGTGGTGGACTAAAGGAAAACGACGTGGTCGTTGGTTTGGGCTCGCGTACCATTAGCTCTAGTTCGCAGTTGATGAACGAGATCGCTCAGGTTCGACCTGGGTCAACGATCGACCTAAGGGTCTATCGCGATGGAAGCGCCAAGGATATTCGTATTGTAGTAGAAGAGCGCACTGACGAGCGGCTTAGCCAATTGAGCGATCGAACTGAAATCGAAAAATGGGGCTTGGTACTCGATACACTCAGCCCCGCCATCGCTCAGGAATTGGAACTGCCCGAGTCGATTCAGGGCGCAGTCATTTTGGAGATCGAACGCAATAAACCGGCAGCCAGGCTTCGACTGCAGAGATACGATGTGATTCGATCGATCGATGACAGGCCGATCACCAACGCATCAGAAGCAAAGGAGGCTTTTGAGAAAGTAGGCAAGCAGATTAAACTGCTGATTCAACGAGGCCCGGTCGAGATGGCGATTGCCACGCAGATTCCTTAAATCGCTTCTTAGAAAATTGATCGATGCAGATAGCTCGACGCATTGCGGTTGACATTGGCAACAGCGGATTGAAGGCGGTGGAATTGCCCTTCGATCCGCAGGCATCGCTACCGCATCCGTTGCGCATCAACTGGCAGTGCGACAGTTCGGTGCCACGCAGTTCTTCAGCTGGTAATGAGGCAACCTATTTGCCATCCGACCGCCGCTGGACCGAGATGCTTGCTGCGATTCTGGAACGATCGGATCCCTGCCAATGGTGGATTAGTAGCGTCAACAGGCCGGCAACGGCTGTGTTGGTAGAGCATCTGAATCGCAATGAAAACTGTCAAATCGAAGTGGTGGATTATCATCGCATTGGGCTAAAGATCGAAGTTGATTACCCTGAGCTAGTGGGGATCGACCGACTGTTAGCAGCAAGGGCGGCCTGTGATGCAACCGCCACGCGCCCGTTGATCGTCATCCAGGCTGGCTCGGCCGTGACAGTCGATCTGGTAGAAAAACTGGACGGTGTGGATGACTCGCAATCAACCTGGCAAGTTGTCGATACGACGAAACGTGGAGCGGTCACCGAGCGTTTCAGTGGCGGTGCAATCGTCCCGGGAGTGCCGATGATGCTGCGATTACTTGGACGAGCTGCAGATTTGCTGCCAGTGGTTGAAGCATCCGAGTTAGGCGACTTGCCTCCGCTGCCTGGCAAAAACACTCAAGGCGCGATGCTTGCCGGAGCCTCTAGCAGTCTGGTAGGCGGCGTGCGTCATCTGGTTCAGCGTTATCGGCAAAGGTATGGGGCCGATGTACCGATCGTCATCAGCGGCGGTGATGGCCCTCTTCTTGCCCCTCATTTAGCCCAGCCGTTGCATGTGGTGCCGCATCTGGTGCTGGAGGGCCTACGGATACTCGCAGCAGATTACCGTCGTTAGGTGTCACATGATCCCGCTTCGTATTCAAAAAGATCTTTGGCTCGCCTGAAAATTCAGCAGCTCTGATTGGATTTCTTAATGCGATCCTCAACCTTGCCAAGCCCATTGTGGCTGTGGAGATTCTGAATCCCTTCAGCTATCAAGAGTTTGCCG
>DAIRSD010000661.1:0-1920 GCA_036804625.1 Aureliella sp.
GCAATGGTTTGATAAATTGCTTGCCGGTTTTCTGATTTCATGCGTCTCTTGGACCGCCAAGGCGGAAGAGCCCCAGCGAAATTGGGTCAGCCGGGATCGGAAAAGCGTTGTTGAAGCCACACTGACTGGGCTTTCGGGTGACAATCGTCAGGTAGTTCTATTGCGAGCTGCCGACAGAAAGAAGGTTCAGGTACCGATCAACAAGCTGTCCCCCGACGATATCTCGTATTTGTGGGATTACCAGCATCGAATTCGATTTCCCGACATAGTGTCGCTGGCACGTCCCTCTGTGGAGAAAGATGCCGAAGGGGATTCAGACCGTTGGCACCTGCGACCTGCCGTGGCAATCCGCCTGCCAGAGGGTTGTAGCGACTGGCGTGTATTGTCCGAGCACCCAGTGGCTTTTGGCTGTTTCGCTCAACCAACCGACTCGCTTCCGGTGATGCAAGTTGTCTGTAGTCATTCGGTGACAGAGAGCGATGGACGAGATCGCTCTCGACAGATCAACTTGGCCAATCTAGCGACGCGTTTCGAAATGTCGCGACGTGGTGTTCAGCAGCCCGAGGGCTTGTTTTTAACCGATGCGACTGGATCGAACACACTGCGCTCACGAGTTTACGGCAGTAGGCCTGATGATTCGATCTTGGTTTGCGAAACTCATCTTTGGCACACCGGCGACACTTGGCTCTCATTACGAGCATTCGGGTCGCAAGACGAAGTTGTCAAGCTGGTCCAGGCTATCCAGCAAGCGGTTGCGCTGGAGATCATTCCCGCTGGCAGTGTGACCAGCACCGATCGATCGGTCCCGTTTGACGTACGCCGAGACTTTCAAGAATTCGTCGATCGTGCACTGGCCCTGTTAGAGGCCAAAGGGAATGCGAAGGAGGTGCTACAGTCGCTCTTGTCTGCAGACGATTGGCAACGATTAAACCAAGACGCGGTAGCTTGGAAAGCGGCTATCGAAGGTTTTGATTCCCGAAAACGGGCCCGGTTGTTTCATTTATTGGAGTCGCTCAAGTGGGAATCGTCGGAATACTCAAAAGAACAGCAGACTCTCTCCTTTCAAGAGCCAGGTCGAGCGGTATTCCAAAAGACTGGCGCAGGCTGGCGAATGAAGAATTAGGCTGACTAAACAGTTTGCAGGATGCCTGGTACCAAGTTGCCGTGAATGTCGGTCAAGCGGTAGTCTCGGCCTTGAAAGCGATAGGTCAAGCGCAAGTGGTCAAGCCCCAAAAGGTGCAAAAGCGTGGCATTCAAATCATGCACATGCACCGGATTCTCGGTTACGTTAAAGCCCAGTTCGTCAGTCTGTCCATGCACATGTCCTGCTCTTACACCGCCGCCAGCCAGCCACAAACTGAAGCAGCGATTGTGGTGGTCTCGTCCGTCGTTTCCACCCTGTACCATAGGTGTGCGGCCAAATTCACCGCCCCAAACAAGCAGAGTATCCTTCAGCAATCCACGTTGCTTTAGGTCTTTGGCAAGTGCCGCGCTGGCTTGGTCCGTATCGTGGGCATTCTGCTTGACGGCCGCCTTCAGATTGGCGTGCTGATCCCATGCTTCGTGAAACAACTGCACGAAACGTACTCCACGCTCAATCAACCGTCGAGCCAGTAGACAGTTCCGCGCGTAGTTCGCCTCTTTAAGATCTTTAATGCCATACATGTCCAGGATGTGCTGCGGTTCTGAACTTAGGTCCATCAACTCAGGCGCACTCGACTGTAGGGCATAGGCCATCTCGTAGCTTTGAATGCGTGCCGAGGTTTGGGGGTCTCCCAACGAGTCCAGTGCTAAGTCGTTTAACCGACGAATAGCATCCAAAGACTGTCGCTGAGCCTGCCGATCGATGCCTGGAGGATTGGTCAGGTACAAGACCGGATCGCCCGCACTTCGAAACGGCGCACCACCATATTCGGTCGG
>DAIRSD010000662.1:0-1916 GCA_036804625.1 Aureliella sp.
CGTGGCTATGCATCAATCCAAAGGAAGCGGAGGACCCTGGATTTGCTCGCGAGGTCATATCGCTGATACCCGAGTTCCTAAAGCAGCCGACATGCCTGGGGATCGGCGAAATCGGGCTAAACAAGAACACTCGCAATGAACTGATCATCTTGGAGGAGCAGATCGCATTGGCCCAGGAGTACGATCAGCTCATATTGGTTCATACGCCTCATTTGGAAGATAAGTTAAAGGGCACCCGCATGATCATGGACGCATTGTCGGCAAGTTCAATCGATCCGGGTCGGGTTCTGATAGACCATGTGGAAGAACATACTGTGGAGGAGGTCCTCAATCGTGGCTTTTGGGCTGGCATGACGCTCTATCCCGATACCAAGGTCACGCCGCAACGTGCGACCGATATCATAGAAATGTACGGAAACGAGCGGATTTGGATGAACTCGGCGGGCGACTGGGGCTGCAGCGATCCGCTGGCCGTGCCCAAAGCTCGAATCGAGATGCTTCGTCGTGGGCATCCTCAAGTGATGATCGACAAGGTGACTTTTGACAATCCTATCGAATTCCTATCTCAGTCCCCCAATTTTAAAGTCTGACTCTACCAAGAATAACGGAAAGTGCGGGAAAATAAGCTCTTTTCCGGAGTTGGTCCAGATGGTAAGATCTGTCGCTTAACGGCGCTGGAAGTGCCGTTTCAGACCTTTTCGCAACCGCGAAAAACTTAATTAAGCAGTTTCATCTTGCCTGCAACTGCCAGAATCGTTCACCCATAGATTTTGAAGTGATAAAATGACAAAACCTCACCACAAGCTCAAAAAAGCCAACCACGGCGCTCGTCCAGCCAATGCAAAGACCAGGAAAGCCAAGCGCAAGAAGGTTCGAACCTAGTCCCGTTTTGAACGATCTTCCGTTGGCAGCTTTATGCGACGCGCTCCGCAAACCAAGCCGGTGTCGTGTGGGCATGCCATCTCTTGTCGGGGAGTAAAAACTGGTGGCAAGTAGCGAACCAATCCTAGATTTGTCGACGCTAGATTTCAACAATGTCATCGCCGATGCTGCTGAAATTCGCAAGTACAATCCTCAACGCTACGAGATGGAGCAACTGACGGCGATTTGCTACGAGGACCTTCAGAATTACATCTGTGCTGGATACAAGGACGTAAGCCCACAGGAATTCTGGGTGCGAGGCCACATGCCAGGATTGCCGTTGTTGCCAGGTGTGTTGATGTTAGAAGCCGCTGCTCAGATGTGCAGTTACTTTTCGCAAAAGCACGATATCCTGGGCGTCGAAATGATCGGCTTTGGGTGGCTGGAGGAGGTGCGTTTTCGAGACCCGGTGCTTCCCAGCGACCGTCTGATCGTGATTTGCCAGATGATCAAACTTAGACGTGGTCGAATTGTTCTAACCAAGTTTCAAGGTTTTGTAGGGCAGTCCATGGTCGTCGAAGGACTGCTGAAAGGCATTCCGATTCCCGTAGAAGCAGTTCGACAATTACTCGAGTCACGCTCGATGGCATAGTGGAAACTCTAGTCTTTAGGCACAAATCGACTCGTCTGGGAATCGGTAGCTTCAGGCTCACACACGAATTCTAGAAGTTGAACTCCCATGCGATGCCTACTCGCTCTCTGTCTGTTTCTTGCATTCATGGTTGCGGCTCAAGCCCGGCAATCGCAGCCTAATGTAATAATCATTCTGGCCGACGATCTAGGTTGGAGCGACTTGGGCTGTTACAGTTCTGAATTTCACCAGACTCCGTTTCTCGATTCTTTCAGCCAATCGGCCATTCGATTTACCCAGGCTTACGCCCCGGCTCCCGTTTGTACGCCAGCTCGAGCCGCATTGCTAACGGGAAAGTCGCCAGCTCGGCTTGGCATTACGATTTGGTCTGAGGGAAGTCTCAAGGGACCGATGGATCGAAAGC
>DAIRSD010000663.1:0-1830 GCA_036804625.1 Aureliella sp.
TGAAATAGTTCAGCGCATGGATCGACTGCAACGCCAGCAGATTTTTGAATCGTTACATTTGTGCGGTCGGCTGCATTCTTGGCGTCACGCATTGCTGAGCCCAGCGCATCAATTGCCAGCTCAGATTGTCCCCATCGCAGCCCGCGCCGTGCAGCGAAAGCCAGAACTTCAAAGGCTGCCAGTGGAGATTGCTACGCTGACAGAATCGCTTCGGCAACTGCCGGTCCCGCTGGATGATCGTCAGGTGAAAGCGGACGCTCGACAAGTTCTCGCAAAATTGGAGGTGGCTGCCGATCATTTCGAGGGTATGCTGTTGGTGCAGTCGCTGGCCAGGCGACATATGGATCGTATCGTGCCCCAAGCATGGGAGGCAAGTCGTGTCCAGAAGTTACTAGGCTCGACGGACACTCTTCTGGGTTTTGTGGTTGCCGGAGAAATCATCTATGCCGTTGCGGTGGGACAGGAGGAACTTGAGGTTTGGCAGGTTGATGATGCAGTGTCGCTTTCGAAACGGCTTAACGAATTGTATCAGCACATCGGGTTGATTCGCGGGACGGGCAAGAAAGGTCCCGTGGTAGATTTTTCGCCTGCGGCCAAATGGTGGCTCGCCGCGCAAGAACTGTTCGGGCAACTCTTCTCTCCGCGTGCCCAGACAATGATTCAAAATTCCAATCGCCTGATCATCGCTCCACATGGGTTCTTGTGGTATGTCCCCTTCGAACTGCTGATTGGACCCGATCAGGCACCGCTGAGCAGTCAATCCGCTGTAACCTACGTTCCGACTCTGGGTAGCTAGGCCATGGCCGTTTCACCAGAGGAACCGGCCAGGGATCCACTGATCATCGTGGGGAACCTGTTTGCAGCGGACAAGGCAGTCAACCAGCGCGAAGCCAGCCAACTGGGTGACATCGTCGAAAAGAGTTCGATGATCTTTTTAGACCAGAAGATTCAGTCAACATCTGCCCACTGGCTAAAAATGCGCACCGATCCTGTGATCGTCCTTCAAGGTCTGAATAGCGCCAAAGATAGCTGGTCCATCCGAGTGCTTCCGCTGGACAATAAGCCCGGAGGGCTGCTTAGTCACTGGGCTAATTCACCACTAGCCAGTCCAAAATTGATCGCGCTACCAGCCCTAGACACGTCGATTCGTTCCGGAGATTTTGGCAACGGCAATGATTTGCTGCTGCCAGTTAGCGCGTTTCTGCTGAGCGGCAGTCAGGCTGTGATCAGTCGCTGGTCTGCAGGAGGTATCAGCAGTTCCAAATACTTGCAGCGTACTTTCCGCGAATTGAAACAGTCTCCCAGTCTTTCGTCCGCCCATCGCAGGGCGGTCCTGAGTCAGTGGGTCGAGCAGTTTAATACTGAAGACGAACCCGTGCTGCCGGCTCATGCTGAATCGCCTGCGGTGACCGAAGGTAATCATCCGCTGTTATGGGCCGGCTATATGGTCGTGGGTGATCGGAAGTCAGCCGACCCAACGAAGGTCAAGTGATTCTGAGCTAGCAAACTGCCGAAGAATCGGATTATCTCGTTCGTTGAGATCAAGAGGGGAACTCTGGCGAGTCCCACTATGTGTTTCACTTGCAGAGTTTGATGTTTGGCTATGCTTGGGCTAACTTCCGAAGAACCGTGGGCAAGATGCCACCGTTGCGGTAGTAGTCCAGTTCGACAGGCGTATCGATTCGCACCATCGCTTGAAGCTCTTTGACCTGACAATCGGCTGAGGTAGCCCGAACGTTGATCTGACTGCGGGGTTGCAGTTTGTCTGTCGGTATTTCAAAACTCTCAAAACCGGTCAGTCCCAGTGATTGCCAGGTTTGGCCATCTTTG
>DAIRSD010000664.1:0-1822 GCA_036804625.1 Aureliella sp.
TGTGTGGACAAGAGTTTAGGTTTTGTAATGCTGATCGTAATTTGTCTGGCTGGCGTCGGATTTCCTTAGTTCAACTCTAATAGCACTGATAGGCAAGAAAATGAGAACGTTTCACCTTCTGCGATTCGCCTGGGTTTCTGTACTAGTGGCAACCGTGCTGCAGTCGTCGGTATGGGCCGAGTATCCACCGTTTGACAAAGTTACTGAAGGCTTCAAAAAAATCGAACCGCCCTCTAGCGATTCGTCATCCATGTACAGTGTTTACGTCAAGGCGGATACCGGCGACGTACTGCTGGAACTGCCCAAGAGCTATGCTACCAAAAAATACTTTATTGGTTTGACTGTTGCCAGCGGTCAGATGTTTGCTGGATTGCAGGCGGGTGATTTCTACGTTCAGTGGCGAGAATACAACAAACGTTTGGCATTGATTGAACCAAACACCAGCATCCGTTCAGGTGGGGACAATGAATCCAAAGATTCTGTTAATCGGCTGTTCACCGGAAACGTTCTGCTAGATGTTCCCATCCTGACCCTATCGCCAACCGGCGGACCGGTGATTGATGGACGCAACGTACTTGTGGGCAACGCAAGTGTCTTTTTTGGTCCCAGCGGACGCAGCAAGAATCCTGCGCTGGCCAAGCTGGTCAAAACCAAAGTCTTCAAGCAGAACATTGAACTGGCATTTGAATTACCCAATCCAATGGGTAGCCTGCAGACATTGTACTATTCAATTAGTGAAATCCCAGAAGCTACCGACTATCAACCACGCATTGCCGACCAACGCGTGGGTTACTTCACCACGAATTACTCGGACTATGGAAAATACAAGCGGGACGAAGTGGTGGTTAACTACATCAATCGATGGCACTTGAAAAAACGTGATCCGTCACTGAAGGTTTCGCCTCCAGTCGAGCCCATCATGTTCTACATCGAGCACACTACGCCAGTCCGCTATCGCCGCTGGGTCAAGCAAGGTATCGAGCACTGGAATGCGGCCTTCGAAAAAATCGGTCTTTCCGATGCTATCGTGGTCCATTACCAGGACAAGACTACGGGAGCGCACATGGAAAAAGATCCTGAGGACGTGCGATACAACTTTGTGCGGTGGCTTAACAATAACGTTGGCATGGCGATTGGTCCCAGCCGAGTACACCCGGAATCGGGCCAGATCCTGGACGCAGACATCATTTTGACCGATGGCTGGATTCGTCATTACAACAATAATTTTACTGACTTTATCCCATTGCTTTCGATGGAAGGCATGGATGCGGAAGCTCTTTCGTGGTTGGCCGATCATCCGAATTGGGACCCAAGAATTCGATTCGCTCAGGCGACTCGACGCCGGCAATTACAGGCCGAGATCCAAGCCAAGGCTTCTCGCGATCCATTCCAAGGTCGTTCGCGATTGATGGGTCTCGATGAACTGGACGGGCTGGTTGGCCGCACAAGCCAGGTCAACGGTTATTGCATGGCTCCAGAGAGCAAGCGTATCGATACAGCTTTAATGCAAATGTACCTCGAGATCGGTTCGCAGGCTCTGCTTGCCGATGACCCACAAGAGGCTGCTGCCGACGATGGACTGAGCGGTACTTGGGATCTGACGATTTCTGGAATTCCCGAAGTAGGTGAGGCCGAAGCTTCGGCTACCTTGCAATTGGAAGCGGATGGCAGTGTAACTGGAAGCATCATCGTTATGAGCGAGCAGGTCGTAATCAGCAATGGCCGCTGGGACGCGAAGACACGCCAGTTGGAAATCGAATTTTCCCCCCCGAGCGTCCCCGATGGCAGATACGGAGATTTGAGCGGCAATGTGCAATACTAT
>DAIRSD010000665.1:0-1809 GCA_036804625.1 Aureliella sp.
GCTGATAGAGGTTGGACACGATTTGATTCTATCTCTGTGACAAGCGGTTCCACACGAGGTCAGCTGTATGGCCAACTACAACAAGAACGTCTTTATTGGCACCGGGGGATCTGCTGGAATCAACGAAAGCCACTACCTGAGTGCTCTTTACGGAATGGAGCGGATCATGGGGCGCTGTGACACTCCGCTCAGGCGCATCTTGAACGAAGCCCAGGACCGATTCTGCCGCGAAATGCCCCTGATGTTTGTGCTAACTGTGGTGGAATCGTTGACAGATGGCACCAAAGTGGTGCGAGGTCTTTATGTTGGAGATAGTCATGATGTGTTTTATCGGGCTGGCGAGCTATCGGCTCAGGTCAATCGCTTTGTCGTCCAGCCAGCACCCAAAACGGTGGTAGTCACGATGAATCCGACCAAATACAAACGCACTTGGCTGGCCAATAAGGCCATTTACCGCACACGTATGCTGGTGGCCGACGGCGGCACTTTAGTCGTCATCGCACCAGGGGTCCATAGCTTTGGAGAAAGTTCCACTGTCGACCAACTGATCCGAAAATATGGCTACGTGCCGACACCCCAAGTACTTCAGCGGGTGGCGGAGAACCCTGATTTACAGGAAAACCTAGGCACGGCGGCTCACTTGATCCATGGCACACCCGAGGGCAGGTTTCAAGTCGTCTATGCGCCTGGTTCACTGACTAGGCACGAAATTGAATCGGTCGGGTACCAATGGGGCGACGGGCGGGAGCTACAGAAACGGTATGGGTGCCAAGGGCTGAGTGACGGGTGGCACCAAACTGCTGATGGTGAAGAATTTTACTTCATCAACGACCCGGGCTTGGGTCTTTGGATGCGCCAAGATCATCCACATGCCACGAAATAGCTCAGCCGAACGCTCGGATTCTGGTTATTTGATGCATTCAACCGGGTTCATTAGGTTATCCCCAGGGGTTAGCAAGCCGTCCTAACATCGTTCCGGTCATGGCGACCTTAACACTTGTAACGAAACGCCCAAATTTCCGTGCTTGCGACGGCCAGGAAAGATTTGACGGTTGTTCACCACTTAAATACACTAAGTGGATTACGGTGGTCTATCGCAACGGGTAGCTCTGCCTACTTGAGTAGCTACCAGTCCGTTTTTTCTCCTCAGTCTCTCATCTCATCGCGTGGAAAGAACACATGGCCGTCAGGGATAGGAATCTCTTTGTTTGGCAAGCCTACGTGATTGCCAGCTCAATCGTTTCGTTGATGCTTCTGGTAGGCATGTTTTTCCTTTGGCGGTCCTATAGCGATACATCGGTTCAACTAACAGCCGAAAAGCAGAAGCTCTCCAATGCCCAAAGTGAATTCACGACGGTCAATGGTCAGTTGGACCGAGTGCTTTCCATGCTGGGTTACGGTGAGTGGACTCAGGAGGATCTGCAGGGCATGGCCGAGAAATTTAAGGAAGACGCAAAATTGAAGGATGTGGAGCGGGAATTCGCCAAGCTGCTATCCCTTTTCCCTGCTAACACGCCCTTGAAGGACAAAAATCTGATCAAGCTGCCTCAAAACTTGATCGACACGATTCGCAAACGTAACGAAGAGGTTGCCGAGGCCAGAACCCGTACTACTGCGCTCCAGGAGCAAATGACCAAAGAGATCAACGATCATCGTGCGGCGCGCGAGACCGCCGAAAAGGCTCAGCAGCAGGCTGAGGCCGATTTAGCCGCGACCAAGACGGCTGCTGAAGCCAAGATACAAGAAATCAATCGCGAAACGGACCAACTGCGGAAGAAATATGACGAATATAAAGCCAATTACGACAAG
>DAIRSD010000666.1:0-1795 GCA_036804625.1 Aureliella sp.
TCGGTAGAAATTGTCGATTGCAGTGAATGAAAGATCTGCGACTCCAAGTCGGCAAAATTACCAGTCCAACCGTATGGGAAAGTTTCCGCTTGCCCCATCAGCGATAAAACTCGTTTGGGCGTCCCTAATGTTGAATCAGTTAGATTATCATTAGATCCGCCATTGGTATGTCCTCGACTGTGACAACTGTGGCAACTCATCCACCCATCATGGGACAAGGTCGAATGGAAAAACAGCCGTTCACCTCGCTCGGCCAAGCTACACTCGCGCAACGGTCCCAACTGGATATGCTGAACCCTCTCGCTTTCCAAATCGATTACCGACAGGCTATCACTGAATTGGTTGACCACCAAAAGACGTCGACCATCTGAAGAAAACTGAGCATCCACGGGCCTCATGCCCACTGACAGTTTTTTCCAATTCCCCGCATCAAGTTTCCCAATAGCCACTCGATCGGTCCCACCCAAGGTCACGGCCATTATTGACTCATTATTCATACATAGCGAAGTCGGATCACCAGCACCATCTCCAGCGTTACCTAGTGGCAGCAATCGCGCTTGCCGATACAACGACGCCCCATTTCCCTGGAGTAACGATTCCGTTTGAAGTAGTCGTAGGTTATTGCTAACGACATTCCCCCAAACGATCTCTCCTTGGATCGATTGAGCCTCGGGATTGAGCAGTTGCATAGGAATCAGAACTTGCTTGCCATTGTCCATGGCCAATACCTGTGCAATATTGTGTTCGTAAAACTGTGAATGCTGGCGAACAGTCATATCCTGATCCAGATCGCGATAGGCCAATAGTGCAAAGTTGCTGCCAAATGCATCGGCGACCATCAGCAATTGTGGATCAGCAAGCCACGTGATCGCTCCTCCACTAAAATCCACGTCCGTGTCAGGAAGATACTGCCTATTCGTCAACCCCGTGTCGGTGGCTTGAAAGCGATACAGTCGCTGCGACCATTGTCCGCTGACGTACAGCATTCGCTCAGTTGCCTCCCAAGCGATACCACTAGGAAGGCCCGGCGCATCAAGACTGGACAGCACACGCCAGGTTGAATCGGATTCCGACAATAAAACCACTTGGCTAGCAGCGATATCAATAGCCGCACATAACCCAGGACGCAAAACGACCAGGTGAGTCCAACTTCGCTGCTGGTCTGAAAAGACCGCTTGAAGGCTCAAGTCTTTCTGGTCCAGCACAAATATCTCACCGGTCAGTTTAGTTACGACCATTGCCTTCGATTCGTTTAGCAATTCGATGGCAACCGGTTGGCGATATTTGCCTTCTGGCGTTCGGTGATGACGAGAGTCGGCGATATCAACATATCCAGCTTCAGACAAAAGTCCAAGCTGAACCGCGCTGTGCGTGTAGTCGGCATCGAATGGATTCAGATTGACTGGCTGACCTGAATACGTTGCCGTCAAACTTTTGTCGCCAACACCGGAAGATGAATAGCCAGAAGAATACTGCGAAAACAAATGAGCCTGAACCCCGAGACAGTATCCTGCGAAAACGAAACAACGGGCAAACCTTCCGCTCCGCTGGCGAATTGTGAAGGCTAGTAAAGTCCGGTTTGGAGTCGCAGTTATTCAAGTTTAATGGCCTAGTTGATTGGTATTCGCTTAGCCGGACTATGCCACCCAGTGGCTTTCTCCATTGGCACCATCCAGCCAGATGTTTCCACTAGCCATTGTATTGAGCAAAAAAGCTAAACAGTCCCCCCACCCGCTTTGGATACTCGATTATTCCCAAAATAGTTCAATTTAGCACTTACGGTACCCGAATGCCT
>DAIRSD010000667.1:0-1771 GCA_036804625.1 Aureliella sp.
CAACATCTTGGGGCGGTGGTTATCATTCCGGTCCTGGAAGATGGTCGCATTTGTTTAATTCAAAACTATCGTGTAGCCGTTGACCAACAAATCTTGGAACTTCCTGCTGGCACTTTGGAGCCTGACGAACTACCCTTGCAGACCGCTTATCGCGAACTGATCGAGGAAACTGGGTATCGCGCCGGCAAAATGCAGCCTCTACTTCAGTTGCTCATGTCACCGGGAATACTCAACGAGCGAATGCATATCTTCCTGGCTCAGGATCTGACTCCAGGTGATACTGATCTGCAGTCTGGCGAGGAAATTCAAAATTTTTTAGTCTCGACTGAACGGGCTCGGAAATTGCTTCGAGACAACGTGATTCAGGATTCAAAGACCGTCTCCGCCTTGCTGTATTACTTGCAGTTTTCAGTTTGAGCGAATAGCCAACTTATCAAGTGGCCCGGTGGTGCAATCCTGCAGTTTAGAGGCTATAACTTGTCTCTAGCCGGATTTCGCTACCTCAGATCCATGAACTGCTGCAAAACAATTATCACTGCTTGACGAGACCGTTTTGAATACCCTTCTGGCTTCCCAAATTTGGCTGACAATCCTGGCGGCGTACGCTGTTTTCTATGGATTTCGCATCTACACGCGACAAGCGTACTCGACTTGGGAAATCGTTCTGTACTTGCCTGCCTACTTGCTAGGAAGATTGCTTTGGAGAGTCCAATTCACTAATGATCCTCCGCCCGAAATGAGATCCGGTGCGGTACTGGCCCCTAATCACCGCAGTAGTGTCGACCCGATGTTCATTCAGTTGGCGGCCAAGCGGCGCGTTCACTGGATGGTTGCCAAGGAGTACTGTAGCCTGCCCGTACTTCGGTTGGTCCTAAAGTCCCTACAGGTGATACCGACCAATCGCACCGGCACCGATATCAATTCAACCAAGCTTGCCATGCACTACACACGGCGCGGCGGGCTAGTGGGCATGTTCCCGGAAGGCCGCATCAACTTCACGATGGCACCGCTTCTACCGATTCGAGCTGGTGCGGCTATGGTGGCACTCAAGACAGGAGTGCCCATCATTCCTTTGTATGTTCAGGGCAGCCCCTATCGCGGTTCCGTGCTTAGTCCACTGCTGACTCCGGCTCGTGTTCTGGTGACTTTTGGAAAACCGATCGCAACTTGTCCTGATCCCGGTCCATCAACATCGGAAACTCAACCTAAATCTTCGTCGATCGAAGGTGACACAGGCCCTGGCGAAAACTCAGATCGATCGGGCAACTCGCACCATTTGGCAGCAGAAATCATGCGGCAATGGGGACGCACGATGGTTACTCTGGCTGGACACCCTGACGCAGCCTTCACCGTGGGGTCGCCGCGCAAGCGAATCACGCAACCGGCAGAGTGAGGCATTAAGTCGCTCATTCACCTTGGTGTATCCGCGTAATGTCGACACGTTCTTGGGATTGCACGAAACGCAACGAACGATCGGTCTTTTTTTGCTATCGCTTTTACCTGGATTTCTGGGACAATGCAGCAACATTCTGCGGTACAGAAATTCGTTTGACTTCGCATGTCTTCTAGATCGGAAATTCGCAATGGCCAATCCAGTTCCTGCTCCCGTCTTGCCATTCAAGCTAAATAAGATCTACGCAATCACGATCATCACGGTGCATCTGCTGGGGATATTGCTTTTGATCACGCTTGCGTTGGGACCGACCGACTGGCGACCCTATCTGTTCAGTTGGCACGCATTCATCATGTTCCTATTGGGCATCAACCTTTT
>DAIRSD010000668.1:0-1769 GCA_036804625.1 Aureliella sp.
TCAGTTCGTGATTGACCTGGACAACTTGACCGGACACTGGGCTGTACAAAGGGCTCACCGCTTTAACCGATTCGACCTCGCCAAATTGTTGACCCTGAGTTACCGTGGAACCGACTTCCGGCAGTTCCATAAAGACCAGATCGGTCAGTTGCTCAAGCGCAAAATCGGTGATGCCAATCACAGCCAGTTCCTCGGCCTCCTGGTTTGAAAGTCCAACCCATTCGTGAGAGGTGTTGTATTTAAGTTCTTCTGGATTCAACTGAGACACTCCTGTTTCAAGTTCATGAGCAACAATTTGTGTCGTAGCTACGTTTGTCAAAACGTGGATGCTGGATTCCGACGGCCAGACTTGTTCTGGCGAGCCCAACCACGTTCTGGCGAACGTAGCTACGAAGGTATGCAATATCCGTGCTAGGCAACCCTCCGATGGATGCTTGCAGGATGGCTACTAGTGTAACCTCCAAAGTGCTAACGAAAACACCTGATCAGAATCGTAGCTGTTCAACTGGCCCTATAAAACGGCAACTTGACCACTTGGGCGGACACATCGGTACCGCGAACATCTACCGTAATCTGAGTTCCCGGGGATGACATCTGGGCAGACAGATAGGCCATAGCGATGGGTTGCTGAAGAGTGGGAGAGAAGGTGCCGCTGGTAACTTGTCCTACGACTCGGCGGTCGCTATCCAAGACACTTGCCCCTTCGCGTGCGGTTCGTCGTCCCGACAGCTTCAAACCGACTCTCTGGCTGATCAGTGGTTGAGCTATTTTGGCGGCCAATGCGCTGGCCCCAAGAAAATCGCGACCTTTTAAATTGACGGCGAAGCGCAAGCCTGCGGAAAAAGGGTCAATCGACTCAGACAATTCATGGCCGTACAGCGGCCTGCCCGCTTCAAGTCGCAACGTATCGCGAGCCCCCAAGCCGGCAGGCTGAATGCCATGATCCCGACCCGCCAACAACAGGTTGTTCCATACTCGCTGCGCATCCTCGGCACGCACGATCAACTCAAACCCGTCCTCGCCGGTGTAGCCAGTTCGGCTGACGATCGTTGGTTTGCCCATTTGATTGGTCACAGTGGCCTGGTAGTATTCCAAGCGGCTAACACGATGCGCTTTGTCAGGAAACAATCGCTGCAGAATGTTAAGCGAATTGGGACCCTGCAGCGCCATCATGGCTGTCGCTTCAGTTACATCGCTGAGCGCGACATCTGGAAAATCTGCCAAGTGGGGCTGAATCCACTTCAGCACCTTCTGGTGATTTCCTGCATTGATGACCAGAAGGTAAAATTGCCTCCCGCTTGGACTCTCTAAATAAGAAACCAAGATGTCATCTAAAATCCCGCCTTCCAAGTTACACAGCAGTGAGTACCGCACCTGACCGGGCTGCATGTCGCCCGTGCGACGGGTCAGTAGGTGCTCTAGCAATTCAGCAGCGCGAGCGCCTTCCAATCGTAGCCGAGCCATATGGGATACATCGAATAGTCCAGCAGCTTGCCGTGTCGCCTGATGTTCTGCGACGATCGATCCGTATTGCAAGGGCATCTGGTAGCCAGCGAATTCGGCCAAACGAGCCGAATGAGACTGATGCCAGGCGGTAAGTGGAGTTGTTCGTAGCGTAGTTGACGTTGGCAGGGTATCCGACATATCGGTTCCAAGGTTTTTGCAGTACAGCTAAGGAGTCTTCAGGGAGTTTTCTGAACCGTGGCCAGTTGGTTGTCGTCCAGACTTCTCTCCCCCTTTTATACCTCAGACTACTTAGAAAGCGTATC
>DAIRSD010000669.1:0-1705 GCA_036804625.1 Aureliella sp.
CTGCCTTACTGGACGCCGGTGTTTCCAAACGTCGTGTCATCAGGCCTCTGCTGGGCGCTAAGCTGTGCGTTAATTTAGCAGCAGCCGCGATGCGTGAGACGGTAATTCCAAGGTATCAAGATCTACTTGATCGAAAGCCTGGAGAATTGGTTGGTGAGGCTCCGCGACCCGTGCGCCCCACCTATGATCCGCTTCTGTTTGCTTTAATTCAAGGCCGGCATTTGATCGCTTCACGCCAGGAGATCGTCGAACCCAATCTAAGAATTCAGGGTGGACCGATCCTAAGCAGTTTGGGCCCCAAAGTCATAGCCAAGCAAGCTGTCTTCCTATCCGCCACCGATCAACGTCCAGCGGGGTTCCTTTTAACTGACGTGATGACGCCCCGAAACATTGATGCAAAATCGTCTGCCGTTGCCCCAGAATCGGGACAAGTGATCATGATGACCTCTAAAGACTTCGACTGGCTTCCTGCGCAAAGCTGTTTCTTTGTAACCAACATCGATTACGAAGCGCTCCGAGGTGGAAATTCATGGCAGAACTATGCTTCGACACTGGAGATCATTTCACGATTAAAAGCTGAACGTGGCACTAAGTCCGGCAATGACCTGCGGGTAAGCATCCATCAGCGACTAACGCGCCCTGCGATCGACTGGACCGTACTGCTTCTTGGCATCCCCGTCCTGCTTTCCCGACCCGATCGCCACATGTTTTGGGTGGCTGGTGTCAGTCTTGCCATCGTGGGCAGCTTCACGGCCGTAGTCATGGGGCTGGCTGCAGCAGGTTCGTCAGGATATTTGATTTCGCCTCTACTAGCTACCTGGCTGCCACTGATTCTGTTCCTACCATGGGCCTGGGCGAAAACAATGCAAGCCATGGAAACCTAAGTATTACCTTTGTACAGGTAAGGATTCAAGCTAGAATCGTTGTACATTTTCAATTGGCGGTAGGTGCGGTGACGGACACGCCCCAGATGTATATCCGTCAATAACTCTCGTAGCGATCCACTTAGATCCTTCAATTGTTGATGACAGACCGTTATCCGCTGCTGAACCATCAATTGATGCGGCTGATCGGTGTCTGTACGGTGAAGCTGCTGGTCATAATGGTAGATACGCAGCGCCAGGATACTCAGTCGATCAATTACGCTGCCCACCGTCTCAGTATTTTGCCGAGCTGTCGGAAGTATCTCGATAGATTGCTCCGCGAGTCTGTCGCTTAGCCAATCATCGATTTTCTCAATGGTATCGTTGCGAGATTGATTCAGTCGGTCGATCGCTCTTTTGACATGAGCGATTTCGGTATCAGTTGCATTCGGGTCGCGAGCCCGGTCCTCCTGGTGCCACAACTGGAAATTGAATGCGTGTTGCTGACAGATCAAATCGTAAGGCAATGAGTAATGGTTGTCGATCGGTTGAAGGTGCCATTGCTGCGTCGTGCTGCTATGCAATAGAAGAATCGTGTCGACGTCCAGCATCTCATCTACCTGTATTTTTATTCTATTTCTGACAACGGCAAGAAGACGATTTTTTCAACAAGTTTCTGATAATCTCAGTGGCTAAGTCGAACGGCGTTAAGAACAATTCCTGCCCGACGCGCCAGTTTTAAAGTTGCGCTATTTCCGCAAAAATCGTACTCGTACTCAATAAAATGGTACTCGTAGTATCTTCCGATATCTTCCATCAGATGAACAGTACGCTTAAGCTTT
>DAIRSD010000670.1:0-1670 GCA_036804625.1 Aureliella sp.
GGAGGAATGGGGAGTGGGGAATGTCGAGTGGGGAGTGGGGAACGTCCTCAATTACTCGTGTTGATCGTCTGAGCCGCCGTCGCTCTCGCGTTTTTGCAGGTACAGCTTGATGGGAACTTCGCCGTACGGAAGATTTTCGCGAAACACGTTGGTTAGGTAGCGTCGATAGCTGGGCGGAAAACCCAGAGGCATATTGCACATCATGATAATTGTAGGAGGCGTGACGGCAATCTGTGATCCAAAATAGATCTTGGGTCGACGGTTCATGTACAAAGGCGGCGACTGTTGAGTAGTCGCTGCTTGGATAATCTTGTTGATTTGTGCCGTCGAGACTCGGGTTTGGGCCTGTTTGTACAGCATCTGAGCATGGTTGAGCAGCGTCTTCATGTTTTTGCCAGTTTGACCAGTGACGAAGGCGATCGGACAATAGGACATGGAGGGAAAATTCTCTCGCAGATAGTGGACCCAGCGCTCTGTTGGGACGTTCTTTTCGAAAGCGATATCCCACTTGTTCACCACAAAGATACAGGGCTTGAACTGCTGTTCGATGTAATGTGCCAGTTGTTTATCAACTTTGCTGATCGATTCGGCACAGTCGAAGAACAGTAAGCTGACATCGGCTCTACGAATACTGCGCTGTGCGCGATGCAGACCATAGAAGTCGATATCGGTGCGGATGCTCTTATTGCGTCTAAGCCCTGGCGTGTCGATGGCGACAAACTTGTGACCATCCAAATCAAAGTGAACATCGACACTGTCGCGCGTAGTGCCGGGGACTTCGCTGACGATCACACGCTGCGCACGGGCTAAGCTGTTCACAAACGTGCTCTTGCCCACGTTGCGCCGACCGACGATGGCGAGTTTCATACGCGGAGCGTTCAGTTCGCCGTCATCGAGTTCCAGTTCTGGCAGCCTCTCCAGAATTTCATCCAATAATTCATCGCGATTTCGGTTTTGCAACACGCTGACGGGTATTAGCCAGCCTCGCCCTAAACGGTGAAACTCTGTCGCGTGATCGTCCAGACCTGCATGGTCCGCCTTATTGGCCAACAATAGGACTGGCTTTTGAACCTTGCGCAGGTACTCGGCAACCGTTTCGTCCAGCGGAGTCAGTCCGGTTCGGACATCAACTACAAAAAGAATCAGGTCAGCTTCGTCGATTCCAGCTTCGATCTGCTGCTGGACTTCTTTGGTTAGATTATCCGAGTCTTCAAAGCCCATGCCGCCTGTGTCGGTCAATTCAAAAAATCGCCCGTTGTATTCAATCAGAGTTGTCAGCCGGTCTCGTGTCACTCCGGCCTGATCGTCTACGATGGCCAAACGGCGACCATCCAGCCAGTTAAAGATACTGCTCTTGCCCACATTGGGGCGACCTACAATCACTGCGCGAGGAACTGGCATAGCGAGTCAGAAAAAAGGGAGGGCTCCTCGGGCCAGTAGTCTAGTAACCAGAGGTAAAATTATCCCGGCACCATTGTGCTGGACTGAAAGGGCCATAGTGTAAACTCCCGCAGGTAAAATAGCTATGTCGCCCTGGCTTGGACCGGTTGCCTTTTTCGATAGTTGTGGCGATTTGCCAGTGAATTTAGGGCAGAAAGGGTATAATCGCCTGTCGGCCAAGAGTAGGCTCTTTCCGCTTTGACGGACTTTTTGATGGCTGTCGTCGCAAT
>DAIRSD010000671.1:0-1653 GCA_036804625.1 Aureliella sp.
ACCTAGAATCCGTTTGGAAACGACCGAAGCTAGCTTCATTCGACTCGAATCCGAAACGCGCGATTCATCATGGTTGGTGGGTGTGGCGGAGGGAATCTGATATCCGAGTGGTTGGGCCGTGATCGTTGAGCGCGCTCGCTGCTGGTTGTGGTCATCCTGCGCGGCGGCAGCATCGTTGCTGGGAGATCGTGTAATGCGATGCTGGTCATTTGCATGTCGACCAGCCGATGGAGTCCAGTTGATTGTTGAAGTGCCATTTTGAGATGATGAGTGCGAAGGCGATCGGAAGTCTACCGTTGGTCCAGCAGGGGACAGCGTTAAGCCGTCAGATCTAGTGGCGGATCGGGTATCGGTTACGGTTTGAGCGGTCCCTTTTCGATCGCGCTTAACCCACAACATGCCACCTTGTGACGTTTCAGCACTGACAGGATCGTTGTCCGGTTTTTGAGATAAGTTCACTTCAGGTTCCACATTTGGCGGAACGATCGTGGTGGCAGATTGGTTCTGGAGCACGGATGCCTGTACTGAAGTCTGAACCTGCGTTGTCTGAGCATCGACAGGAACTGTGGGTCGCTTTTTGGGCTGAGTAATGAACTGCTCGGCAGCCAAACAGGTCAGAACGGCAGGACTGTGAGCCATGCCGATCGCAGCGACAGAGCAAACTAGCAAATGCAGGCGTTTCATGACAATTCGCTACCCTACAAAGACTCGTATCCACTGACCATCCATCGGTCGAACGTGTCAAACGAAAACGTGGAAGCTGCAGACTGTTCGCAGGCAAACAGAGCGCGAGGCTTCCTCTGAGCGTTCCATCGGTAGTAGCGATTAGACCAGTTGCAACGAAGATAGGCAGATACCACCAGAGAGGGTTTAGCCGGGCGAATGTTCGTCAAAAACCGAAAGATCGCTTAGGAAATGATAGCAAAAGGATCGTTGAATTCATTGCGCGAGCGCAGGCAAATGATAATCCCAAACTGTATAGTCACATTTTAGCCAGGATTGCGACTAGGATTGTGATCTCAACTGGGTGCTTGGATTGTGATTTGTGTCAATTCGAGCGACAAATTGCTACGAGCATCCAGAATATCTTGGACCAGCACGATCCCGCTTTTGTCCAGGTCTAAGGTGCTGTTAACTCCTACCGTAGTCGCCAACCGGTCACTATACAACCAAGTTGTCCAATTCAATTGTGCAGGCTACAACCAGGTTAATGGGCGAGACGAATTCTCGCATAAAGATGGCAAGCAAGAAACTGATCTGTTACTTGCAGCATGGCGAGTTTCACCGTCTCGACCTTCTATGTAATGGAAAAACTGCCCCACATATTGCAGTCATCAGCAACGATGCAGGCTCTGGAACAGCGGTGCCAATAAAAAATCCATACGGACCATCAGGCGGCCCGGGCGCCTTTAGCACAACTCTGGCGAAGTCGAGTCCGAAGCCTCCGAAGCCTCCGAAGCCACTATATAATATATGGGAATTGAGCCCTGAACCTACTCTAAAAAACGGATCCTGAAAGGGGCGTGTGGTGAAATCTATCTCTTCCCATATGATATTCGCATTATTGTGTCCTGTACGATTGATGAACAGCATGTCGTCAAAGACGGCCCATGCCAAATTGTCCGTAACCGAAGCACTGACCTCCGGCGTACT
>DAIRSD010000672.1:0-1627 GCA_036804625.1 Aureliella sp.
GTCATCAGCCTCCACGAGTTCACACGCTGGCTAAAACGAGCGATCAGTGCAGGATTGATCAGCTCCGGAGTCTGCCTGCGCAGGAAAACTCCCACGATCGACGCAACCGCCAGAGTCACCAAGATCACCCCCAGCAACATAAAGGTGCGAAAGAGTTCCACGGAAGCGCCCGCTTGTTGATCAGACGCAAACGAGTCATCCGCGCCGTTTGCTCTGCCCCCAACTTGTGATGTCCCGTTTCCGATGGAAGTGCGTAGTGATTTGGATGATGGGGTGCTGTGAGCTGTCGTACCGTCCTGCTTTGGGCTGACAGTTGCCGCAGTCTGGTCGGCCTGTGGAGCTGCAACGGCAACTAAGTCTGCGGCCGTTAGCGTGTATTGCTGCCGAGCCTGCGCGGGACCGGTGCGGAATAGGCACAAGACAACTAGAGTAATGCAATAAAGCTTCAATAAGTTCACGTATGGGAACCCGTTGCCACAGTCAGAATCCAAGGTCGAAGCAGATTTCTTGGATTGTAGCAATCGATCCTAATTTCGGTAGCAGCTTAGCCATAAAAGTCGTGGGCAGTACCAATCTTCTGGGGCTTGTCTCCTAAAGTGCGGAAACGACCACAGCCGTAGCGTTATCGCGACCCGATTCGGAAACGGCCGAAGCCACCAATCGCTCGGCGGTGGACCGGTTGTCGCCTTCTGTGGGTTGGCGAACAATGTCCTGGATAGCGTGGTCCCACAATCCGTCAGTAACACCATCGCTACAAAGCACAAACTGATCGCCGGGTTGATAGGTAAACGAACCCATTTGAGGATTCAGATACCGATGGCCGGCACCTAGAGCTTGTGCCAAGACGTTTTTGCGGGGATGCGTACGCTGTTGACGCTCGTTGATTTGCCCGGTTCGTCTCAGCCATCCGACATGCGAATGATCCTCGGTAATCTGCTCCATCGATCCACCGGCTGGTAGGTAGTAAAGTCGACTATCGCCGATATGCCCAAAATAGACTCGGCCACGTCGGAACCAGGCTAATGTCAAGGTCGCTCCCATGTCCAGGCAATTGATATCGAATCGCCCCAACTACAACATATCCGCGTGAAAGCTGGTGAACAGATCGCTGATGATCTCGAGACAGTATGCAGAAAATCGCTCATCCACCAATCCGAAATGTTTGGGCAATTGAAGCGTTATTTTTTCGACTGCGATTCGGCTAGCGAACTCGCCAGACCTGGCACCTCCCATTCCATCGCTGACCGCAAAGATAAAATCGCAAGCCTCCAGCGAAGCCTCGCCCGTCTTTCCAAGATAGCGAATGCCTTGTTGATCCAGCAGCATCGCCAAGAAGTGATCTTCGTTATTGGGTCGGAATTTACCGACATCGGTAACTCCTGACCAAGCCAATCGATGAGCGATATTTGCTGGGGACTGATCGCTGGCTGCAGTCGGCTCAGCTTCCTGATCGATAATCTGTGCGAACTCAAAATCGATCACACAAAAGCGACCATCTTGAGCGCGATAGGTGATGTTGCGCAGAAACGGGTCGTCGTGTCTGACGCCAAACTTCTCTAATTCCGCGAAGATCTCGGCAACTTTGGCATCGGTAATGAATTGAACTCGTGCGCCGCAATTGGTGGTG
>DAIRSD010000673.1:0-1598 GCA_036804625.1 Aureliella sp.
GTAGTGACGTCCGAAGATGAATCGAAGCAGGAAACAAAGCAGTCGATTCCAATCCAGGATGTCGATTCAGTTGTCATTCACGGCTATGCCCAGATAAGTACGCAAGCCATTCACTTATGTGCTCACCATGGCGTCGCAATTCAATGGATGACGTACGGTGGTAGATTTGCTGCTGGGACTACATCGTCACCCGGGCGAGTTCAGCAACGAATACGCCAGTATGCCGCACTTCAAGCCGAGCCGACGCGCCTGCGGCTGGCAAGGGCATTGGTTCATGCCAAGGTTGAGATGCAGCTCAAATACTTGCTTCGTTGTACGCGTGGACCGAACACAAATAGGGCAGCGATTGAAAAGGAGGTCGAATTGATTCGAACGTGCTTGCGCGGCATTAACCATGCAACTGCCGCGTCCTCACTGCTAGGTTTCGAGGGAACTGCGGCCAAGGCCTATTTTGCTTCGTTGCCTGCGATTCTGTCGAAAAGTATACCGTCTGAAATGGTTCCCAAGGGACGCAGCAAACATCCGCCTCAAGACCGCTTCAATGCGTTGCTTTCCTACGGATACTCCATGCTTTTTGCACTAGTGGAACGTTCAGCGTTGGCTGTCGGACTCGAACCATCGTTTGGGTTTTACCATCGGCCCCGATCATCGGCTCCTCCGTTAGTTATGGATGTCATGGAATTGTTCCGTACCAATATCTGGGAGATTCCGCTAATCGGCAGTGTCAATCGGCTGCAATGGAATGTGGATAGTGATTTCGTGGTGACTCACAAAAAAGTCTGGCTATCGGACTTCGGCCGACGCAAAGCGATCGCTTTATTCGAAGAGCGACTCAGCGATACCTATGTGCATCCTCACACCGGCCAGTCCATGGCCTACTCACGGATGGTAGAATTAGAACTTCGATTATTGGAGAAGGAGTGGACTGGTGCGCCAGGTATGTTCGCTCAATTGAGGCTGAGGTAACATGAGTCAAAAACATTGGCATTTGATCAGTTACGACGTTCGCGATCCAAAACGATTGAAGAAAGTTGCCAAAAAAATGGAGGCATATGGAACTCGCATTCAATACAGCGTTTTTCGATGTCGTCTGGACAAAGAGACAATGGAAAAACTGCACTGGGAGCTGACTGTCATCATGGAGGAAGTTGACGATCTTCTTGTAATTCCGCTATGCGACTCTTGTTCTTGCAAAGTCTGCGAACATTCCTCTGGCGATCGATCCGATTGGGGGACGCCGCCACAGACCTTTCGAGTGGTTTGACATCAATCATGTATCTCACCGTGGGGAGTAACAATTTTCAACTCTGTTGGCTTTACCCACGAATTATATGGATTTTCTGCGCACCGTTTGCGAGACCGATACGAGAGTCGTGGCAACATTCACCACAAGTGCTTAAATCAGAAGCTGTTAGAACTGATCTAGTTTCTCGAAACTTAGTTAGAATTACTCCCATCAATGTGGAACACAAATCTGATTCGCGACATACTTGAAATCGGCCGCGGTAAATTCTTTGACAACAATGACTTTCAACGAGAGCTGTGTTTCATTCGTTGATGCCGAAAGGCGTTGAGCACGTCAAGGAATCAGCCGGAAG
>DAIRSD010000674.1:0-1514 GCA_036804625.1 Aureliella sp.
ATCGAGCTGGTCTATGGCGGCGAACGAATGGCGATCTACAATCTCTCAGAAGACCGTGTCGATTTCCGTGAGCTAGTCAAGCGGCTGGCCAGCGAGTTTCAGACTCGAATTGAAATGCGACAGATCGGTATCCGCGTCGTTGCAATATTGCTGGCTGACTATGGTGACTGTGGAAAGCCGTTCTTCTGTAATACTGACCTGTTTCTTATATCACCAGTGTCGATGAGGATGGCAAAGATGCAGAAGGCCACACTGGATCCCAATAAGATCTCGGGACGTTGTGGCCGATTAAAATGTTGTCTGCGATACGAGTTCGACACTTACGAGGAGAATGCCAAGAGTATGCCAAGAGTGGGTTGGGACATCGTAACTGCCAATGGGCGTGGGCGAGTGGTTGGACAAGAACTGCTCAGTCGCCAGTTGTTGGTGGCGATGGAGGACAACCGGCGTATCATGATTCGTGCAGAAGAGGTCCTGAGCGTACTAAAGGGCCCACGCTCAGATCGATCTGCGGCAAGAGCTAATGACGACGCTGAAACGGAACCAAATGATCTGGCAGACGAATCAGACGACAGTGCAAACGATTTGAACGAACAGTAAACCAAGATTGAGATCATAATGAATTTTGCAAGCACTACCTGCTGAAACCACTTCGAGCGACATCGTGAACGAGAAAATTCATCCGCTAATCGAGCTATTAAAACAAGACGCTCGATATCATTTGCAGGCTTATCAGTTTGTACGCGAAGCCTTGGGGTTCGCGCAGCGCGTCATGCACATGCCAGCCAGCGATGCGGCTCGTCAGGAAGGTGAAGGCGAACACCACATCACTGGTCAGCAGCTATGCGAAGCCATACGGCAATACTCGCTAAGCCAATTTGGCTACATGGCCAAGGTCGTGTTGAATTCTTGGGGAGTTTACAAAACCGGTGACTTTGGCGAAATCGTATACAACCTGATCCGTATCAAGCAGATGAAGAAATCACGCGAAGATCGACGCGAAGACTTTGACGAAGTCTATGATTTTGATACCGCCTTTGACCCACAATTCGAATTGGCGGGAAATGACGAAACCGCTTAGTTTATTGTGATTTTATCAATAGGCGGTGAAAATCGCATTGGTTCACCGTTCCTTCCGAGTACATGAGATTCGAAACAGCATGATTCAACCTGACTCTTCCCAGTTGCCGGAGGAAGTTGCAGCTAAAGCAGGTAGCAACCGTCCCGGACAATCAAATTGGCGACTGAGACTGGCCCTACTGGGTCTACTTTACATTGCATGGCTAGGTTGGCTTTTCTATGTGGGCTCATTTTGAGCCACGTCAACCTTACGAGGCGTTCCAGCTAAAACTACATGCCTACCGTCTAGTTGGTGCGTAGGGATCAGCGGCCACCGAATGCCGAGCATTGGCAATGCGAGACTCGAATTCACCAGGGGCCAAGTCGCCGTCGATCTTGGAGAGAAACTGGCGGTCGGGAGTGAATAGGATTACTGCCGGAAACCCCTTAACCTT